>DASWXL010000021.1:0-6086 GCA_036405495.1 Sphingobacteriaceae bacterium
CACTTCCGACCGCGACGCGTTCACCGCTCCGGATTTCGACGCCACCTGTACGTAGGGCGGTATCTGCGATAAAGCCTGATCGTCCCAATATATCCGGATCAGGTTACGGTACATTCGCTCGCTGGCGGCCGGACTGATCGCTTTGCCTTCCCGGATCTTAACGAGCAGTGCTGCCATTTCCCTTGGCGTAGTTTGTCCCCACCCATACTTGCGCTGAAATGCCTGCCTTCCGGGGGTCCTGGAATTCAGTCGCGTATCCTCAAAACCGTTTTGCTCCAGCCAGGCGTTGATATTTTCGCCACCCGCAAGCTTTTGAAGCCAAAGGCTGCCTGTATTGTCACTTGTCGTTATGCTTAGCATCTGAACCTTGCTCAGCGCGATCTTTTCGCCGTCCTTCAATGAGCCGATAATATCCTCGCCCTCATATAATAAGCTGTCCCGATAGATAAGCGGTTGCTTATAACTGAGGTTGCCCTTTTCGATCTGATCGAATACGCCGCACATGATAGGCACTTTGATCATGCTGGCGGTCGGGTAAATGGTGTCAGCATTCACAGATGCCGTTTTTCCGCTTTTGAGATGTTTTACATAAATGCCTACATCGCCGTTAAATCCCTTTACCAGTTCATCTAATTTCTGCTGAAGTTTTTTGTCGGGTCTGTCCTGAGCCGAAAGCAGGAGCGAGCACGGAAGCAGGAGGGCAAGGAAAAGGAGTTTCTTCATAACGGAAGGGAAATTACAGAAAGTTTTTGATTCCCGAAACCGGGCTTCTTTCTTACCTTTATCGCATGAAGGTACTTCGCCTCATTTTATTTCCCTTCACATTTATTTACGGGTTTGTGGTCATCGTCCGGAACCTCTTGTTCGATCTGGGAATTTTCAAGTCACATACATTCCGCATTCCGGTCATATCCGTTGGTAACCTGACCGTGGGCGGAGCAGGAAAGAGTCCGATGACCGAATACCTTGTCGATCTGCTGAAAGACCGATATGATCTTGCAACCCTGAGCAGGGGATATGGTCGCAAAACGCGCGGTTATCGTAACGTTACCCTTGCTTCAACAGCTGACGAAACGGGCGACGAACCCCTGCAGTTCAAGAACAAGTTCCCTTCAGTTGCCGTAGCAGTGGCCGAAAAGCGTAAAGAAGGGATTGAAATGCTCCAGAAGAGCCATAAACTTATTATTCTGGACGATGCCTATCAGCATCGGAGTGTAAAACCGGGGTTCAGCATCCTGCTGTACGAATACAGCGCCGCCTCAAAGGTGCAGTGGTTCCTCCCCACGGGCGATCTGAGGGAACCTTTGTCGGGAAGGAAACGTGCCGACTGCATTGTGGTGACGAAAAGTCCGCCCCGTCTGACCAGCGACGAGAAAAACAGGATCATTAACGCGATAGGTCCATATGCGCACCAGCAAGTGTTCTTTTCGTACCTTGATTACGGAGATCTTCGGTCGGCCGATACTGATGAATCAAAGCCACTGGATAGCCTTACCTCTGATACGGCCATTCTCCTGTTAACCGGAATTGCCAATCCAGAGCCGCTTGTCAGGGAATTAAGGCGGTACACCGGCAATCTGTACCACCATTCGTATGCGGACCATCATACCTTCACGCCGAAAAATATTCTTAAAATTGCAGAGGAATATCGGGGGCTGAACCATCAGGATAAAGTTTTGATAACCACAGAAAAGGATCTTCAGCGACTGAAGGGGCCTGATATGAAAGAACTTTTAAAAGGGTTGCCGGTTTACTACCTGCCGGTCAAAGCGGCGTTTAACGAGCCGGAGAAAGCGCGCTTCGATCAACTAATTTTAAATTATGTTACAAAACATTTATAATACCACTGAATACATTAAAAAACGTATAGGCGACTTCGAGCCTGAGATCGGCATTATTCTCGGAACCGGCCTGGGCGGCCTGGTCAACGACATCGAAGTGCAGCATAAACTGATGTATTCCAATATCCCGGATTTTCCTATTTCTACGATCGAATTTCATTCCGGCAAGCTGATCTTCGGGCAGTTAAGCGGAAAAAATGTCGTAGCCATGCAGGGAAGGCTTCATCACTATGAAGGATATGACATGAAGCAGATCACGTTTCCGGTACGTGTGATGAAGATGCTGGGCATAAAAACGCTGTTTGTATCCAACGCCAGCGGCGCATTAAATCCGGATTATAAAAAAGGCGATCTGATGATCATCGAAGATCATATCAATCTTCAGACCGATAATCCGCTGCGGGGAAGGAATTACGACGAACTGGGCCCCCGTTTTCCGGATATGAGCCGGCCGTACGACGAGAAGCTGATCAGTCTGGGACTCGCCATGGCACAGAAGAATAACATTTCGTGTCACAAAGGTGTTTATGTATCGGTTGCTGGGCCAAACCTCGAAACGCGTGCCGAGTACCGCTTTCTGCGCATCATCGGCGGCGATGCGGTAGGGATGAGTACAGTGCCCGAGGTGATCGTGGCCAATCATATGGGGCTGCCCGTTTTTGCCATCTCTGTTTTAACCGATGAAGGCTTTCCGGATACCCTGCAGCCGGTATCGGTAGAGGAGATCATCGCGATCGCTTCAGAGGCCGAGCCCAGAATGACATTGATTTTAAAAGAGCTGATCGCCTCAATTGCATGAACAGGATATCACGGCTTTTTATTCTTTTGACGTTTCTTCTTTCGGCCGCAGCTGACGTGCGGGCCCAGGACGATCGGAATGCAGAACTGGATTCATTGCGCAAGCTTGAAGAAGAAGGACGAGATACGCTTATTGTTAACTCCAAATTCATTCGATATACCACGCTGCGGTTACTGAAAGACAGTACGGTTACGCGTCCCATTGATACGACTTTACAGAATTTCCAGCTTTACAATCCGCTTTACCAGCCAAAAAGACCTACTATAGGACTTGGCAGTACAGGCCTGGCGGCGCGCGATATGCTGTTTACCCCACGTAAAACGATAGGTTTTGACGCCGGTTTTCATGCCCTGGATTATTACCTGCTCGGACAGGAAGACATCCGGTATTACCGGGCACGATCGCCGTTCACGCAGCTTTACTACGTTAATGGTTCGCGAAAGGAGCAGATCTTCAAGGTAACGCATAGCCAGAATATCAAGCCAAACTGGAATATCGGGGCCAATTACTTCAGAATAGGGTCGGAAGGTTTTTACCGGAACCAGCGGGCCGACCATCTGAATGCAGCCTTGTTCACCTGGTATGAGTCAAACAACAAGCGGTATAACCTTCAGGCAAATGCCATCTATAATACCCTTAAGGCCGGCGAAAATGGTTCGGTGCCCGATTCCCTCCTGGATAATACCGATCTGAAAAGCAACGCACTTGCAACCCGTTTACAGAGCGGAGGTGATGACCGTCCGCGGCAGGAATGGCGAGGAAAAAAATTCTTCCTGAGGCAGTCATACTTCATTGGCCGTATCGACAGCATTGTGCGCGACACATTCGGAACCAAGGTGCTTCCTACACAACGGGTGTCGCACAGCATAAGCTACAGCAGTAATAACTATAAGTTCTTCAAGAACGAGGTAGATACCGGCGATGCCGCCTTTCCTCATAATATTACGGCCGACAGCATTGCGCTAACTAAAGATTCAACCCTGGTTAAGCACCTCGCCAACGAGTTTTCATACAGCTTTTATCTGCGCGGGCGGTCGGTAAGTTTTATCAAGAATGAGATGAAACTCGATCTACGGTTGCAGCACGACCTTTACTGGTATCGCCAGTTGAATTATGAAACCAATTTTCAGAATATCACGGCGAAGGCCGGCTTAGGGTATCGCTTCAGTGACCGTGTTAATATTGACGGTGATCTGGAGCAGATCGTCCAGGGGCGTGATGCGGGTGATTACCTGTATGAGGCCAATACCAACTTCCTGCTCAGCCGGTCGGTCGGGCGGATCGTGCTGGGGGCTTATCTGCAGAATCAGTCGCCCGCAAAAATGTTTGAACGGGTAAACTACCAGTATCACGTCTGGGATCGCAGTTTTCAGAAAACGAAGATCAATAACCTGTCATTCATGTACGAAAATCCAAAGGTTCAGTTCGGCGCAAAGGCGGAGTACTTCAGGGTGGCCAATCATCTGTATTATCAGGAGACAGCGGCCGATTCGCTGCAGATCGAACCGGCACAGTTCGATCGGGATATCAACTTGTTGAAGATTTCGGCCAGTAAAAGATCCCGCTTTGGCAAATTTCACCTGGAGAACTACCTCGTTTACCAGAAGACCGACTTCCAGAGTGTTCTTCGCACCCCGGAGATATATACCTACAACAGTTTCTATTATGCAAGCCGCTGGTTCAATGTGCTGGCTGTTAATATCGGTTTCGACCTCTGGTATCATACACCTTTTAAGGCACCGGCCTATGCGATCAACGTCAGCCAGTTCTATAATGATAACGAAGGCGTGGAGTACGAATCTCATCCGATGGTCGACGTCTGGGTAAAAGCTACGCTAAAGCGAACCAATCTTTTTCTGAAATACGATTACGCCAATCAGGGATTGTTTGCCAACAGGTTCTATACAGTGAGCCGGTATCCGATGCAGGACAGGCTCCTGAAGCTCGGTGTGCAATGGAATTTTTACAACTAGGTCTTCTGTTTCTTCTTTTTCGCTGCCGGGAACAGTACATTATTAAGGATCAGGCGGTAGCCGGTTGAATTGGGATGCAGGTTCAGGTCCGTTGGCGGGTCGCCTACCTGGTGCTGATAATCTTCAGGATCATGACCGCCATAGAAGGTCCATTGTCCCTTTCCGAATTCACCGTGGATGTAGCGCGCTTCATTTGCCGCCTTCGTTTCCCCCATTACCAGAACATCGGGCTTCAATACTTCTTTCCGGAAAGCGGTGGTCTGTCCCATAAACCCTTTGATCACTTTGTCGTGACTCTGCGTCAGCATGGTCGGTACAACGTCCCATTTGGCAGAAAAATCAAAAAGGGTGAAGAAGTCGCTGCTTTGCTGGAGGGTGCGCGACATGGTGGCATCGATGTTGGAAAATTCTACCACGCTCGGATTCATTTCGAGTCTGAAGTCGCGAAAAGCGAACGTATTGCTGAAGTTAAGCTTCGACTGCGCCTGATGGTCGGCGCCGTCGCCATCGAACATGCTTTCGCAAATGTCGAGTCCAGCCGCTGCCAGAGCGATGTCAAAGCTGTCGGTTCCCGAACACATGGCGAACAGGAAGCCACCACCGGCGCAAAAATTGCGAATACTTTCGGCTACTGCCAGCTTCATCTGCGATACCTTTTTGAAGCCGTTCCGGCGGGCTGTCGCCTCCTGCAGTTTCACATCCTCAATGTACCAGCTGTCATTCCGGAAACGCTGCCAGAAGCGGCCGTATTGTCCGGTAAAATCCTCATGGTGCAGGTGCAGCCAGTCATATTCAGGAAGCTTGCCTTTTAATACTTCATCGTCGTAAACAATATCGTAAGGGATTTCGGCATAGGTCAGAACGAGTGTAACGGCGTCGTCCCACGGAAGCTTGTTCTTCGGAGAGTAGACTGCGATCTTCGGCGCTTTTTCCAGCTTGACCAGATCCATATTTACCGAAGGGTCGGTTATTTCATTTAAAATGGTATTAACTTTTGCATCTGCAACCACCTCATACGAGACGCCCCTTATCTTACATTCATTCTCAATCGCCTGATCGTATTTCATCAGAAAACTGCCGCCCCGGTAGTTAAGCAGCCAGTCGGCCTCCGATCCGTTCTTTAAGGTCCAGAAGGCAATGCCATAGGCTTTAAGGTGGTTTTTCTGTTCTTCATCCATGGGGATAAGGATGGATGCCGCCCTTGAAACAGCGGAAATAAAGAGAAGAAAAATAACTATACGCCACTTTAGCATCATCTGATAACGGAAAAACTATGTTTAAAGGTATTGGTTTTAAAGCCAAAAGTTAAAAGTTAAAATCCAAAAGGGAACGCCAGTGGTTTTGTTGGCAAACCGACAAACTGCATGGTGGGTACCCGTTTATTAAATTATTTAGGATTAGTTATCGGCTTATTTTGTTATTGGCATTATCACATCATGGGACAAACCGACAATTCATCTCATCGGCGCATAT
>DASWXL010000022.1:0-20683 GCA_036405495.1 Sphingobacteriaceae bacterium
CGCGGCCGCACGCTGAACAACTCCTTCATCATCCTCGACGAAAGCCAGAACACCACCACCTCGCAGATGAAGATGTTCCTCACGCGCATCGGTTTCGGCTCCACCGCCGTAATCACCGGCGACGTTACCCAGATCGACCTGCCGAAAAAGCAGCATTCCGGTTTACAAACTGCTTTGCGCATACTTCCCGGAATCAAAGGGATCGATATTATTTACCTAAGCGGGGAGGATGTGGTTCGGCATAAGCTTGTCAGGCGGATACTTGAGGCTTACGGAGATATTCAGGGATAATATTACTTTTGCGGCTTCAATCATTCAAGCTAAATCGATGTCTGCTATTAAAGAAACCCATTTTCAGCTTCCCGGGCAAACGGCTTTTTATAAGGGAAAAGTGAGGGACGTGTATACGATAAATGATAAATTCCTTGCCATGGTGGTATCCGACCGGATCTCTGCTTTTGATGTGGTTCTCCCGGAGCCCATACCTTACAAAGGCCAGGTTCTTAACCAGGTCGCTGCCAGGTTCCTTTCTGCTACGGAAGATATTGTTCCGAACTGGGTGCTGGATGTGCCGGATCCTTCGGTAACTGTCGGTAAAATATGTGAGCCTTTCAAGGTAGAGATGGTGATCAGAGGTTATCTTGCGGGTCATGCCTGGCGCGAATATGCTGCCGGGAAACGGCAGGTTTGCGGGGTAGCGTTACCCGAAGGGCTGAATGAGAACGACAGACTGCCTGAACCTGTCATTACGCCAACTACCAAAGCGGCCGTTGGACATGACGAAGACATATCAAGAGAAGAGATCCTGCAGCAGGGAATAGTTTCTGAAGAGGATTACGTTCAGCTGGAACAGTTTACGCGTACTCTTTATCAGCGCGGAACGGAGATGGCGGCCGAACGGGGACTGATCCTGGTGGATACGAAGTATGAGTTCGGCAAAGCTGACGGCCGGATCCATCTGATCGACGAGATCCACACCCCCGACTCATCCAGGTATTTTTATAAAGAAGGATACGAAGAGCTGCAGCGCCAGGGAAAGCCGCAGCGTCAGCTGTCAAAGGAGTTCGTGAGGAAGTGGCTGATCGAAAACGGGTTTCAGGGTAAGGACGGACAGACCGTGCCGGAAATGACGCCGGAGGTTGTTCAGTCCATCTCAGAGCGGTATATCGAACTTTACGAGCACATCACCGGCGATGCATTCAGGAGGGTAGAAGAGGGGGGCGAAGCGCTGGTCAGGGTAGAGCAAAATATTATAGAAAGTATCAGGCGTTTATCTTGACTACCAAATATTTTTTTTAATATTGTATAAGAAGATATACTTAACCTTTATCTAATGAAATTCACCGTTGATAAGCATGAAAAGTACGTTTTGATCAAACTGAACGAAACGAAGCTTAACAGTCTGATTTCGCCGCAGCTGAAGTCGGAGTTCATTCTGACCAATACGGAAGGTCAGCGGAATATTATTCTTGATCTTTCAGCGGTAAAATATTCGGATTCTTCCGGTTTAAGCAGCCTTCTCGTCGGCCACCGCATCTGTAAAAACGCTGACGGTACATTCATCATAAGTGGTATCAACGACAATATCATGCGTCTGGTAACGATCTCCCAGTTAGAGAATGTGTTAACCATTGTACCAACGGTTGAAGAAGCGATCGATCTTATCTTTATGGAAGAGATCGAGAAAGAATTGAAACGCGAGGCAAAGTAACTTCTAAGCGCTGCTGCCATGAAGTTTGAAGTCACTATTCTTGGAAGCAGTTCAGCAACGCCTATTTATAACAGAAATCCGACTTCACAGCTTCTAAACTATAACGAAAAGCTTTTCCTGATCGATTGTGGCGAAGGTACGCAGCAGCAGATGCTTCGCTATGGTATTAAAGCGCCAAAGATCGACCATATTTTTATCAGCCACCTCCATGGTGACCATTACCTCGGCCTGGTCGGCCTGCTTTCATCCCTGCATCTCAACGGACGGACAAAGGCGATGAAGATCTACGCGCCGCCGGAACTGAAGGAGATTATTGAAGTGCAGTTCAGGCACTCGCAGACAACGCTTCGGTATCCTCTCGTTTTTCATCCCACCCATACCGCAAAGCCGGAGATAATATTTGAGGACAGCGAACTGACCGTGGAAACCATCATGTTAAGTCATCGCATTGCATGTACAGGTTTCAAGTTTTCCGAAAAACGGCGTCTGCCAAAGATCATCAGGGAGAAGGTCGAAAGATATAACATCCCTGTTGACTATATCCCGCTAATAAAAAGAGGCCATTCTTATACGGATAAATCGGGCCGGGTTTTTTCGCCACAGGAACTCACGGTACCCCCTGACGAGCCGCGCAGCTATGCTTATTGCTCGGATACCATCTGCAGTTGGGATTACCTGCCCTCGATTGAAAATGTAGGTCTTCTGTATCATGAAGCAACGTTTTTACATGATATGCTGGAAAGGGCAACTGAAACGTTTCATACCACAGCGTTGCAGGCGGGGCAGATAGCGGCAAAAGCGAATGCGAAAGATCTGTTGATCGGACATTTCTCCGCCCGTTACAAAGAGCTCGAACCCTTAGAGGCAGAAGCGGCAAGTCTCTTTCCTAACACCCGGTTGGCGAGAGAAGGTGAAACCTTCGAAGTGAGATAGTTTTGCGTTGAGAACGAAACTACTTTTTACCGCCGAAGATCGAAAAGCTCACATATCTTTTCGGATTAGCTTTCAGGTCGATCATTAACTTATCCAGGTTGGATGCGGCGTTATTCAGGTTGTTATACAGCTGTTGATCGTTAATGAGCTGACCGAGTGATCCCTGCCCGTTATTGATCTTATTAATGGACGCCTGCAGGTCGGCAATGGCCTTGTCGGCATTCTGGATCGTTTGCGCAAAGTTAGCCCGGGCAACTTCATCCGTTACCTTATCAATGTTGTTCATGATCGAGGTGATCTTATCATTGTTGCTTTTAAAGTTTGCCGATATGGATTCAAGATTACTGAGAATGGCGGTAATTCGTTCGCTTTGGTTTCCCACCAGGTTATCTACCTTTTTGGTAGTACCCTCCAGCGTTTCCATTGTGCTGGCAATACTGGCAAAGCTGCGGTTGAAGTTTCGCTGGAAATCCGGACTGAGCGTCGAATTAAGAGACGAGAGGATAGAATCCATTCTGGCAATGATCATTTCGGCCTTTTCCTGAACCGGTTCTACCTGCTCCATTATGCCCTTGGGGATATGCGCCTGAAGGGTATCGCCGTCATTGGCCGGTTGCGGACTGTTGCCCAGATCAAAAACGATCGCTTTGCCTCCTAAGAGACTGGTGCTTTCCAGGTTTGCTACCGTATTCCGGGGGATGTCATATTCGTCGCTGATCTTGAATTCGGCAACGATACGGCCCGACGACTGCAACGTTAGCTTTGATACCCTGCCGATCTGAAAACCGTTCACTAAAACCGGATTTGAGACCAGCAGGCCATCCACCCGGTCGTACACAGCGTAAAACTCATTTTCACTCGAGAATACATCATTGCCTTTCAGAAAGTTATATCCCAGAATGAGTATAGCTATCGCTACTGCAGCGAGAACGCCGACCTTGGTTTCATTGTTGATCTTCAAATTGCAGTTTTTATAGAAATAAGCTTAATTCAGCTCTACTTGTTTTTTGTAGTTCTGAATTGCTTTTAACAAGCACGAAACGATTTCGTTTTGACCTTCTTCTGAACTCATGTATTCCTCTTCGCGGGGATTGGAAATAAAACCGATCTCCGTCAGGACCGCAGGCATACCCGCTTTCGCCAGAACCGCTAAACTTTGTTCTTTCACACCGCGGTCAACCCGGCCGACATTCACATACTCGTCCTGCATCAGGGTTGCAAGCTTAATGCTCTGCTCACGGTACGCGTTTTTCATCAGGGATAGTAAGATTATACTGGTCGGGTCTTTAGGATCGTAACCCTCATAGTTCTCTTTATAATCTTTTTCGTAAAGGATCGACATGTTTTCCCGAAGCGCTACATCCTGCTCTCCCAGACGGCCTGAACCCGAAACAAAGGTTTCCACGCCACGAACGGATGCTCTGTTCTTCATGGTGTATGGCATCGAATTGCAGTGAATGGAGATAAAAAGGTCCGCTTTTTCGCGGTTGGCCAGGCCGATACGCTTATAGAGTTCGACGAAAGTGTCCGTGGTACGTGTATAAACAACCCGCACGTCTTTCATGTTGTCTTCTATTGCTTTCCCGAGTCGCAGCGCGGTTTGTAACGCAATATCGGCCTCTTTATGGTGGAGACCGCGTGTTCTGTTATCATGCCCGCCGTGTCCGGCATCAATAACGATGGTTCGGACGCGGTATGCTGCCGGCTTGTTGTCTGGATTATTGGCAAACGATACCAGCGGAAAAGCAATCAGTACTGCTAATAAAGCGCCGAAGCATCTTTTCAATGGTATAATTTTCATTAATTTTGAACGTCTTGTAGAGGTTTTCTCTGCAAAAATAATATTCATCACCGGATTTGAAATTTATTACAACCTTTTTTATAAACTCATTGTTATGGGCCGGAGCGCTTTCAGTCTCTGCTCAGGATCCTGTGCTGAAGGATACTACGGCCGCTGTCTTAACGGATACTATACGGAAAACTCCTGTTAATAGTTCGTCATCTTTTCGGTCAAAAATATCATATAGCGCGGAGGACTCTACCCGTTTTGACTTTAAAAATAACATAGTTTATCTGTTTGGCAAAGCGCGGATTAAATACGAAGACTTTGAGCTTGATGCCGACTATATCCGCATCGATCAGAAAAATAAATCGGTCTTTGCGCGGGGCTCTTACGACCGGCGTAACCGCTACCAGCAGCGCCCCATCTTTAAGCAGGGTTCTGAACCTCCCGCAACCACCGATTCCCTGGCTTTTAACTTTGAAACAAAAAAAGGGCTTACATACGGTGGCTCTTATGAAGTAGAGGGCGGATTTATTCAGGCTTCACAGATCAAAAAGAACGAATTCAATGAAGGTTTTATCAAAGATGCCATTTACAGTACCTGTAATTTACGACATCCCCACTTCGGGATCCATATAAGCAAAGGGATCGTTACCGATAAGCAGATCATAACCAAGGTGGCCTATCTCCAGATCGATAGTGTACCGTTGCCGATCGGTGTGCCGTTCGGCTTTTTTCCCAAAACAAACCGCCGGGCATCAGGTATCCTTTTTCCAACCTTTGGCGAAGACTTCAGCCGGGGCTTCTTTATGAGGGATCTCGGGTACTATGTTGGACTCAACGATTACTGGGATCTGGCCGCGTATGTGACGCTCTACAGTAAGGGTTCCCTTGACGGACGGCTTCAGACCCGATATATGAAAAGGTATAAGTATGACGGTTCGTTCAATTTCAGGTTCGGCTCGAATAAGGTGGGGTTAGAAGGCACAGAGAATTTTGGTACAAACCGCGATTTTAACATTCAATGGACACATACGCAGCGGCCGGAGGTCAATCCCGGAACCACTTTCAGTGCTTCTGTGAACGCCGGTACATCATCTTATTTTCGTAATACCGGAGCGGGGGGAACCTATGATCCGACACAGCTGATCAACAATACCCTTTCTTCGAATATCAGCTATTCAAAGAGCATGGGGCTGTTCAATTTCAGCTCAAGCTTATCTCACCGGCAGAATATCGAGGACCACAGTGTTTATCTTCAACTTCCGAGTTTTAACCTGAGTATGTCAACAGTGAACCCGTTCGACTCAAGAGATCGGGTAGGTGAACAAAAATGGTTTCAGCGAATTACGGTGGGGTATAATGCAAGGGGCGAGAATACTATCAACACTAAGGACAGTTTACTGTTCCGTTCTGAGTCATTAAAAGACTTTCGCAACGGTATTCAGCATAATGTTCCGATCAGCTTCTCCACGAATGTCCTGGATTATTTTCAGTTCAATCTGGGCGGTAATTACAGTGAACAATGGGTATTGCAAACGATCAGGCAAAGGTATTCTGATAGCCTGAGACGTCCGGTAACCGATACGGTTCCGGGTTTTAGGCGGGCTTATGATTACAGCTTCTCTACCGGTCTGGCGACTAAGCTATACGGGCAAAAGAATTTCAGGAAAGGTAAGTTACTGGCTTTGCGCCATGTGATGACGCCCTCGCTATCGTTTACCTATCGTCCTGACTTCGGAGACGAACGATTCGGTGTTTACCGGTCTGTGCAGGCGGATTCTACCGGAAGGCAGCAACGGTATTCGATCTTTCAGAACTCGGTTTTCGGCTCCGGCCCGTCACCCGGCCGGCAGGCGATGCTCGGTTTTGTGTTAGACAACAACCTCGAAGCTAAAGTGCGATCAAATGCCGACTCGCTTACCAATACGGCCAAGGTGCCCATTTTGCGGAATTTGAGTTTTCGCGGTTCTTATAATTTTGCCGCATCCGACTTCAGGCTTTCTCCAATTAACTTTTCTGGTTCCACTGCCTTGTTCAAACAAAAGCTTGATATCAATTTTAGCGGAATTTTCGACCCGTATCAACTCGATTCGGTTGGTACCCGGATCAATGTTTTTGAACTCCGGCGAGGCCGCCTGGCGCGTCTGACCAGTTTTGGCGCGTCGACAAATTTCAGTTTCAACTCAGAGGCCGTAAAAAGCAGAAACAATAACCTTCAAAATCAAAGGCAGAACCTGGGCGCCCTTACTCCGCAACAAGCCGAAGAGCTGGCATCGATCAGCAGGGATCCTGCCGCTTTTGTCGACTTCAGGGTGCCGTGGAACATTTCTGCCGGTTATAATTTCCAATACAGTAAGAGCGGGCTCGAGTCAACAATAACCAATACGCTCGACTTTCAGGGCGATCTGAACGTAACAGAGAAATGGAAAGTTGCTTTCGTGTCCGGTTACGATTTTGTTCAGACCAAATTCGCACTGACATCATTTTCTATTTACCGCGACCTGCATTGCTGGGATATGTCGTTCAGCTGGATCCCCTACGGGCCCTGGAAGAGCTACAGCTTCACGCTCCGTGCTAAGGCATCCCTGCTTCAGGACCTTAAGTTAAGTCGCCGCGGTTCACACTTTAGTTCTTATTAATGCAGGCAGAGATCATTACCATTGGAGACGAGATCCTGATCGGCCAGGTACAGGATACCAATTCCGGCTGGATAAGCCGGCATCTCAATCAGATAGGCGTCAGAGTTAAACAGGTCAGCTCCGTTTCGGACGACCGAGAGCATATCCTTCAGGCATTGAGGCTCGCCTCAGAACGTGCGGATATTATTCTGATGACCGGCGGGCTGGGTCCGACAAAAGACGATATTACCAAGAAGACCCTGGCCGAATTTTTCGGTACCGGGATGAGGCGCGACAACGAAGCGCTCGAAAATGTGAAGCGCATTTTTGCCCGGTATAACGCACCCCTGATCGATACCAATATCGCACAGGCAGATGTTCCGGAGAATTGTATCGTTCTTCAGAACCGGAATGGAACAGCACCGGGGATGTGGTTCGATCACAACGGGAAAGTCTATGTTTCCATGCCTGGTGTGCCTTTTGAGATGCAGATATTGATGGAAGACGAGGTGCTTCCCCGGATCAAAGACCGGTTTCGGCTTCCTGCGATCATACATAAGACCATACTCACTGCAGGCATAGGAGAGTCATTCCTTGCCGCAAAGATCGAAGCGGTGGAGGATGGTTTGCCACCGCATATCAAATTGGCGTATCTGCCTAAGCTTGGTCAGGTGCGGTTACGGCTGAGCGGAACCGGAACCAATATGGAGACTCTGGCTGCGGAGGTGAATGCATATGCCGGCAAGATCGTTTCGCTGGTCAGGGAGTATGTTGTCATTGAAGAAGATATTGCGCTCGAAAAAGCCGTTCTGACGTATATGGAAGATCGCGGGCTAAACTTGTCCGTGGCCGAGAGTTGCACCGGTGGCTTCTTATCCCGGCAGATCACGCAGATCCCGGGTTCGAGCAACGTTTTTGCCGGTGGGGTTGTTTCCTATTCAAATGGGCTTAAGAAGAAAGTGCTGGGCGTTGCAGACGATACTCTGCGTACGCATGGGGCAGTAAGTGAGGCAACCGCCAGGGAAATGGTGGAGGGCGCTTTACATCATTTCGAAACGGATTACGCCATAGCGATAACCGGAATCGCCGGTCCGGCAGGCGGATCGGAAGAGAAACCGGTTGGTACCGTGTGGATTGCAGTAGCATCCAAAACAAAAACAACAACTAAATTATTTCATTTTGGAAACCGGCGGGCACAGAATATTGAGCGGTCGGCTACCAATTCCCTTGTCTTACTGCTCAATTTACTGAGAGAAGAAAACAAGTAAGTCGTAAAAAGAATTATTTTTGCCGCATATATAAATCTGAATTTTATGGCTCAATACGAATTATTGCTACCAAAAATGGGTGAAAGCGTGGCTGAAGCTACTATCATCAAATGGGTAAAGCAGCCCGGCGATCTGATCGAGGCGGATGAATCGGTGCTTGAGATCGCTACTGATAAAGTAGATTCTGAAGTGCCTTCTCCTGTAGCCGGTAAACTGGTCAGGCAATTATTCAGGGAAGACGAGATAGCGCAGGTCGGCGCTGTTATCGCGATCATTGAGACCGATGTGAATGCATCAGCAGGTGCCTCATCGGCCGATACGGCCGTACGGTCAGCAATTGAAGCGCCGATATTCGAGGAGGAGCCGGCTCCGATCCCCGGTGTCGATCAGCTGGGACAAACCGCAGCTAAGCAAACCATAGATTTTAAAGAGTCAAACCGGTTTTATTCTCCGTTGGTGAAAAGCATCGCTGCAGAAGAAGGAATTTCGCTCGAGGAATTAGACAGCCTGAGAGGGAGCGGTTCAGATGGCCGGGTTACTAAAACGGATATTCTGGAATATGTTAAGCAGCGTAAGGGGAGCGGTCAGCAGGCCTCACAGCCAGTTTCACAGCCAGATTCCGCACCTGCCAGACCATCAGCTCAGCAGGCGCCCGCTTCGCCGGCGCCTAAACCCGCACCAGCCGTTTCGGTTTCCGGCGGTGACGAGATCATCGAAATGGATCGTATGCGAAAGCTTATTGCCGACCATATGGTCATGAGTAAGCATACATCGCCGCATGTGACATCCTTTGTTGAGGCTGACGTGACCAATCTGGTTCAATGGCGTGAACGCAATAAAAAAGCATTTGAAAAACGTGAAGGCGAGAAGATCACCTTTACGCCGATGTTCATTGAGGCGGTAGCGAAGGCTATAAAGGACCTGCCGATGATCAACGTATCGGTGAACGGAACACAGATCATTAAAAAACGCGATATCAATATTGGAATGGCTACTGCGTTACCAAGTGGTAACCTGATCGTCCCGGTGATCAAGAGCGCCGATCAATTGAATCTGGTAGGCCTCACGCGTTCAGTGAACGATCTGGCTACCCGCGCGCGGAATAACAAACTGCAGCCGGACGAGATCAAAGACGGCACCTTTACATTAACTAACGTGGGTTCTTTCGGAAATGTCATGGGTACACCTATTATTAACCAGCCGCAAGTAGCGATATTGGCGGTAGGAGCGATAAAGAAGAAGCCTGCGGTTATAGAAACCGAGTTCGGGGATATGATCGGTATCCGTCATATGATGTTCTTATCGCTCTCGTATGACCACCGCGTGGTGGACGGGTCGCTCGGCGGATCATTTGTGCGAAAAGTGGCGGATTACCTCGAAGCATGGGATATCAACCGGGAGATCTGAGCGGGGAACGGAAGATCTGATAACCGAAAAAAGGAGCGATGAACGCTCCTTTTTTCGTTATTGCCGTTTCTTATTCTGTTATTGAAGTATCTCGGCCAGATCTTCCCTGGGTGAACTGACGGTTGTCTTAAGCGAACCCGCTTCCGCAATGAAAATGCCTTTCTTTTGCAATTCATCCTGGTTTTCGATCAGCTTTTGCAGGCTTACCGAGCCGGTAACATATTTAAAGTCGTTTGCATAAAAGCGCTCTGTGATATGTTCAAACTGCAGCTTCTTTAGCAGTTCCTCATCACGGTATCGCAGGTAGACGTCCAGCAAAATGTCGGTTGAGTACTGCAGATCCTCGTGCTTGTGATGCTTTTTGTATTCGTATTGATAACTGTACCTGAGCGCCGCAATATCTGAAAGCACTGCCGATCCGGTGGGGTGACCTCCGGCACCTTTGCCGAAAAAGAACTGCTGATCGGCGAAGGCCGCCTGAACGATGACCCCGTTGTATTCGTTCTCGACGTTGTACAGGAAATCTGTTTGCGGGATCAGTTTCGGAAGCACATAGGTAACAAGGGTGTTGTCATCAGTCTTCCGGGCTGTCGGTACCAGTTTGATCTTTAAGTTCTTTTCCCTGGCATACTGCAGGTCCGCGGCCGAAAAGTTCTGAATGCCGATGTTCAAGATCTTGTCCGGATCTATAAATAACCCGTAAGCATGACCGGTAGCAATAGTGAGCTTGAACTTGGCATCGAATCCGCCTACGTCCAGTGTCGGATCGGTTTCGGCAAAGCCAAGATCCTGTGCCTGCTTCAGTGCTGTATTATAGTCGAGGTTCTCATTAAAGATCTTCGAAAGGATATAATTTGACGAGCCGTTAAAGATTCCGCTGACCGAATGCAGGAGTTCGTTGTCATAGTACTCCTCAAGATTTCGGATGATGGGGATACTGCCGCAGACAGCCCCTTCGTACAGCAGTGATGTGCCATACTCTTTTTGAAGTGCAACAAGCTCTTTCAGGTGCGTCGCGATCAGCTTCTTGTTTGCGGAAACCACATTTTTACCTTTTTTAAGCGCCTCGGTCACGATGTGGTATGCCGCTTCGGCATCGTTGATCAGCTCGATCACGGTGTTGATGTCCGGGTCGTTAAGTACTTCGGCTGCATCCGTTGTGAAAAGACCGGGAGAAAGCGACCGCTGCTTTGCCGGATCCTTGATGACGATCTTTTTGATTTCCAGATTCAGGTCTTTGGTCCGGATGATATCATGGAGACCCTGGCCAACAACCCCAAACCCGAATAGACCTATTGTAAGTTTCTTGCTCATTGTAATTATGCTGTTTTATGTAATGTGACAACGGTGGGCTCTGCTGCAGCCAACCCTGAAAATTTTCGGATCTCTTTTGAGATCATTTCGGTTTCCACTAAAAAGCCGTCATGCCCGTAGAAGGAGCTGATCTCCCGGTATTCGGCATCGGGGATGTGATGAGCGAGGAATTTTTGTTCCTCTACCGGAAAGAGAACATCGCTGCTGATTCCGATCACCAGCGTTCTTGCCTGGATTTTGCGTAACCCGTCTTCCACGGTGCCACGATTTCGCCCGACATTGTGGCTGTCCATCGCTTTCGTGAGAAACCAGTAGCTGTACGCATTGAAGCGGTTTACCAGTTTTTCACCCTGGTAGTTCTGGTAAGACGATGCTTTGAAATTATCTCTCTTTTCAACATCCGTTTCCAATTGTGTAGCACCATATGTGTTGTACGTCCGATAGGAGAGCAGGGCGATGCTTCGGGCAGTTTTTAGTCCCTTGCTGCCGCCCTGCGGGGTTTGCGCATAAAAAGTGCGGTCGGTACTGATCGCCAGGCGCTGGCTTTCATTAAAGGCAATTCCCCACGACGAATGCCGGGCGTTTGTGGCGATCAGGATAAGCTGGTTTATGCGGGCAGGTTCTTCAATAGCCCATTCCAGTGCCTGCTGACCGCCGATAGAGCCGCCGATGAGTAGTTTTATGTCCCCGATCTTCAGGTGGTCGGCTAGCAGTTTATGCGCCGCCGCCAGATCGCGCACGGTAAATCCCGGAAAGGCCAGGTAATATGGCGATCCTGTTGCCGGATTAATGCTGAGCGGATTTGTTGTGCCATAAGGCGAACCCAGAATATTCGCGCAGACGATAAAATGCTCTTCCGGGTTGAACAGGCAGTTTTCGCCAAACAGGCCTTTCCACCAGTCAAAGACATCAGCGTTTGCCGTCAGCGCGTGGCAAACCCAGATGACATTATCTTTTTTGTCGTTGAGCGTTCCGTAAGTATGGTAGGCGATATTCAGGTTCTTAAGCTTTTTGCCGCTTTCCAGCCTGAACGCCCTTTTATGTTTATAAACTGATAGTTCCATTTGTAGTATAACTGTTAGCCAACCTTGTTACGCAAGCACCGGTTCTTCTGCTGCTACTTTAGAGAAAGCATTCTCCAGATCCGCTTTAATATCATCGATATGCTCAATTCCGACAGCGATCCGCAACAGCCCCGGTGTAACACCTGCCGCAAGCTGTTCGTCGTCGGTCAACTGCTGGTGTGTCGTGGCCGACGGCTGAATGATAAGTGTCTTGGCGTCGCCCATGTTGGCGAGGTGACTGATCAGTTTGAGGCTGTCGACAAATCGGGTAGCCGCTTCCTTTCCGCCCTTAAGCTCGAATGACAATACTGCACCAAAGCCGTTACGCAGGTATTTCTTTGCGTTGGCGTGGTACGGACTGCTCTCCAGACCCGGATAGTTGATGGTTTCGACCTGGGGGTGTTTCTCCAGCCATTTTGCCAGTTCAAGAGCGTTGTCGACGTGTCGCTGCACACGTAAGGAAAGTGTTTCCAGTCCCTGTAATAAGAGGAATGAATTGAAGGGCGATTGTGCCGGACCGAAGTCGCGCAAGCCTTCAACACGCGCGCGGATAATGAACTGAATGTTCCCGAACGGACCGCCGATGCCAAAAACGTCATTGAAAACCAGGCCATGGTATCCTTCTGACGGCTCCGTGAACTGAGGGAATTTACCGTTGCCCCAGTTATAGTTTCCGCCATCGACGATAACTCCGCCAATTGACGTCCCGTGTCCGCCGATCCATTTGGTGGACGACTGCACAACGATATGAGCGCCGTGCTCGAGCGGGCGGAACAGGTAACCTGCAGCACCGAATGTGTTGTCGACAATTAGCGGAAGGTCATATTTGTTCGCGATAGCGGCTATTCTTTCAAAGTCAGGGATGTTAAAACCCGGATTTCCGATCGTTTCAACATACAGCGCTTTTGTGCTGGTATCGATCAGGCCTTCAAAGCTATCCGGATCATCGCCGTTGGCGAAGCGTACGTCAATGCCCAGTCGTTTGAATGCCACTTTGAACTGGTTATACGATCCGCCGTATAAGAAGGAGGTCGAAACAAAGTTGTCGCCCGCCTGAAGGATGTTGTTCAGGGCAATAAACTGTGCCGCCTGACCAGACGCGACGGCTAAAGCAGCGACGCCGCCTTCCAGTGCCGCCACCCGCTTTTCAAAAACATCAGTTGTCGGGTTCATGATCCGCGTGTAGATGTTTCCGAATTCCTTCAATGCAAAGAGGTTTGCACCATGCTCGGAATCATTGAAAACAAACGAAGTGGTCTGATAGATCGGTACAGCCCTGGATCCGGTTGCAGGATCGGCTTCCTGGCCGGCATGTAGCTGTAAAGTTTCGAATCTTGGATTTTGGGTTGACATATCTTAAAGATTAAAAGGTTAAAAATCAGTAATTTATCAGGATGTTGCTTAAGAGGATCACACAGACGGTCACGGCCATGTAACAGGAGAGTTTACAGATCACTAAAGAAGTGGAACGTCAAACAATCCGGGCTTAGCGGCTACAACACATGCAACAGTACATAGGAGTTATACCGTGCGAAATGTTCAGGGAAGAAGCAGCTTTACGTTTGGATACCGGGAAACGGAGTGTTTGAATTGCTTTTGTCATGTTGCTTTAATTTATATTTTCCCGCACATGCGGGACAGGAATTGGCACCTTTCCCTTTCGGGCGGTTGTCAGTGGGTCATCGAGCCTGTCTCTCACCACTTCTTTATAAATCAAACCTTTTGGGGTTGATAGTTCAGCATTGCTGCCAAACAATGTTTCAAAAGTATGGATTAAAAAATGGAATGTCCAAATAAAATTTCGATTTGTTTGCTAGTTCGCTGAAATACAGTATTGGAAAATGAATGAGCAGGCCCACCGGCATTGACCATATGTTTGCTTTCCGGGAAAAAGATCTTAGAGCCGGGTGAATGCCTGGTCGAGATCCGTTATCAGGTCGTCAATGTTCTCCAGTCCGACAGACACGCGGATCAGATTTTTAGGGGTTTTGGTATCCGGTCCTTCAGCTGATGCGCGGTGCTCCATCAAACTTTCCACGCCGCCCAGACTGGTCGCATTCGTGAATACTTTAACCAGCTTTACCAGCTTCCGTGCGTCTGCTTCGCCGCTTTTTACCAGAAATGACATCATGCCGCCTGGTCCCGACATTTGTTTTTGGGCAGTCCCGTATCCCGGGTGATCTTTCAATCCCGGGTAGAAAACCTGCTCTATCTGGGGGTGATCGTGCAGATATTCGGCCAGCTTCAGGCCGTTTTCCACGTGACCGCGCATCCGGTAGGGAAGCGTTTTTGCGCCTCTGACGATCATGTAACAATCAAATGGCGACGGAACGGCGCCGGCGAGTTCCTGTATGGATCGGATCCGGTTCCATAGGTCGCTTTTCTTCTTGCAAATGAGCGCTCCGCCCAAAACGTCGCTGTGGCCCGAGAGATATTTTGTGGAAGAGTGCATGACAATATCGGCTCCCAACTCAAAAGGACGTTGTAAAACGGGTGTGGCAAATGTATTATCACAGCCTACCAAAATGTTGTTTGTTGTAGCGATCGCGCAGATCGCTTCTATATCGGTGACTTTCAGCAACGGATTGGAAGGGGTTTCGATCCAGATCAGCCTGGTGTTATCACGAATCGCCAGTTCAACTTCCCGCAGGTTGGTCATGTCTGCGAGGGTAACCTCTAAAACGCCGTTCAAAACCTGCAGTACCGCATTTCGAAGTCCGTGGTACATATCATCGGGCAGAATAACATGGCTGCCCGGTTCCAATGCCTGGAAAACCGTCAGGCCCGCGGCATTGCCTGAAGAAAACGCGCAGGCGTCTTCGCCACCTTCCAGTTGCGCCAGCAGATTCTCCAGCGACTGCCGGTTTGGATTGGCCGCACGGGTGTAAAGGAAACCTTCTCCCATGTTGTCGGGCCGCTCGAACGTTGTTGAAAGCGTTATGGGCTGAATAACGGCCTTGTTAACCGGGTCAACTGAATTACCTGAATGGATGGCGATGGTTTCGAGTTTCATGCGAAGTGGATTTGCAGCGAATTTAGTATTAACGGGTTAAATGTTCTATCGCTTCAAAATAAAATATCCTTTCAGGACCTGGGGTGGAGTGTTTACCGTATTTGTATTCGGATTTCCGGTAACTTCAGGATGAACGGTAAGCAAATAATAGAAAATGCCGTCGGTCACTTTTTGAGCCTCTCTTTTTCCATCGAAAAAGTAAGAATAATTGTCGTAGACTGTTGTCTGGTAAACGATATTACCCCATCGGTTATAAATGATCATCTCGTTATTGGGGTAAAGTTCAATGTTTTCAATGTGAAGATAATCGAGGCCCTTTCCGTCATCGTTGGGCGAAACTAACCGGGGGACAGATATTTTTCCGTTATTGTGGATTACGTGGTTTACCGTTATCGTTGTTGTGGCGGTAAATTCCTTGCCGCACAGGTCTGTTAAAGTCAGCTTCACCGTAATGGTCTGAACTTTTTTCGTCAGTGGCGCCGTTACGTATATTTCGCGCTCTGTTGAACTAGCCGGGCCAACCGGAGTTACCTCCCAGGAGATCTTATAGTTGTCGGGATCGATGGAAGGGGCAACGGTAAATTTGGCCGAAATGGTTTCGCCTGGCTCCATGGAAGCATCTACCAATAAATTCAGATCTACAGAAGGAGGGCAGTGGCTGATTTCCGGGGTGACGTTCGCCGTGAATTCAATGCCGCATTTATCGGTAAGCGTCAGCGTGATGCCGGCCGAGTGGACATCGGTATCTGTAGAAGGCCTGTAGGTCACTTCTGCAGCGTCGTCGTTCACTAATGTTCCCGTAGATGCCTTCCATTTAATGGTATACTTGCTCAGATCTACATCTGCCGGCACCTTTGCCTTTAGCTGATAAGACATATTGGAATACATTTTTGCCTCAGCGATAATTTCCGGAACGAAGCTTTGCGATTCACATTGCTTCAGGTTCACATTATGGGTGGTAAAATATTGTCTGCCACAGGCATCTGTAAGAACGAGCGTGATCAGTGCGATCTTAATACGTTGATCGGCTGACGGCGTGTAAATGATTTCTTCGGATGATTCGTCCGGTTCAATGCGGCCGGATGATGCGGTCCATCTGATCGAATAGCGGCTAAGGTCGATACCCGGTGGTACACTGAATTTTACAGGATAGGGGCTTCCGCCGCTCATTACCGAAGAGGCTGTAATCTGAGGCTTCACACCGTTGTTCTGGCGATCAACAACAGACATTAAGGAAAAATTGAAGAAAGCACGCTGAAGAGCGATGTGGTCCGGCCCCGGGATATTCGTACTGCCGTTGTGGAAGTGCCCGCCCTGGTACATGACCCATCCATTTTTGGGATCATCGAACGCCCTGCCGTAGGCACTGACTGCCGCCGGTCCGTTTGAGATAGCCGGTACCTCATTATTGTTGGTATTGGTAACGAGCACCTTAACGTTATTCCTCCATTTGCCGGTTTTGAGCGGCAGATAATAGTTTTCGGTTCCGCCCATAGCGGCAAAGTCGAGTTTTCCGATGAACTGCATGACCGGATCAGAAAGGAGAAAGTAAGAGTAAGGTGGATTGCCTTCCCGTTGATGGCTCTGGTAATCGACCAAACCGGTGGTCGTAAGGAAATTCAGCTGGATCTTACCGTCCGGGCTTTTTACCTGCTCAAGTACGCTGGGTGTATGGCAGGCAGCCCATATGGCACCTTTGTGGTCTTTGTTCCAGACTTGCAGGTTTTTGTGGTCGTTCCAGGTAGGATCCGCATGAGGAAATACAAAAATATCATCGCATTCCGTTAGTTCGGCCGGGTTTTTCCACATGCTTTGGTCGGCACCCCCATGAGCGGAGGGAGGGATACCGGCGTTTTTGAAGAATTCGGCAACAATGTTTGCCCAGCCAGTGGTCTTGTCAATGGTCCAGCGGGGTGCATAACTTAACGTTGCGTAAACATCTGCGTTTTGTTCAGAATTTGTGTCTTCACCGCGCACGCCAAGGGCTTTCCATTGAATAATGGCGTTGTTGACCTCGGTTGTACGGTATTGCGCAAGGATAATGAATGGTCCGCCGCGGTAAGTTTTTCCGTTATACGTAAAATCCGCTCCGTCTTTTATTTTATTCGGATTTATTACCCATTTGACCGGTACCCGGAGTTTGCTCAATAATTCATATATCAGCCCGTAAGGCTTCAGTCCGTTTGCCACGGTCTGGTCAGCAGCCCCCATATCAATGATAAAAGATCCGGCGGGGATCTTTTCGACAGCCGAAAAGCCACGCTGCGCATTAAGAAGAAGAAGAAGTAAACAAACGAGAAGCAGTTTAAGATGTTTCATTGAACAACAGACGCAAAAAAACGAGGCGGTGTTTCAGTGCCTCAATAGTTAAACCGGAATTTTGAAAGATCAGGTCTGTGTTCTTTTTTCCGCTGCAATTCATACCGGTAAAGCACCTGTCCCAGATTCTTCATGAACGGATAGCAAACCGTTTCGTACTCGTATTTTCCGTCGTTGTAAATGCCATCTTCATTTGATTGCACAACGGCTGTGAGCAGGAACTCCACACCATTTTTAAAATCGACGATGTAAGCATTATCGATCACGTAACCATATGAGTCGCCGTATTTATTAAAGACGCGGATATCAGGATCTGGAACGGTGTTTTTATCGGCGCCAAAAAAGAGAAACTTGCTGTGTGTTGTCCAGAATTCCTTAGGATCGTATTCAGGAAACGTACTTTCCGTAGGGTACATGGACATGTATTTGTACATGAAGCTGTAATCATCGTCTGTCAGATTGAAGCGCTGCTTTTGCGGATAAGCTTCAGGAAACAGCAATTTCTTCATGAGTTCCTGCTGATCAGCAATGGAAAATACATTTTTATCTTCAAATGAGTACGGCTTACGGACCAGGCTGTCATTGGCGTCCATATATGCGTTGCCACGGATCAGGTTCTTCAGTTCCAGAGGGTAGTCATTGACATCAAATAATGCAGGCTTGGTATATACGAGCTTCTTGCCGTTAAAGAATCGTACCGGGTTGGTATTTTTGGCCGCTATTCCGCCGTCGCCGATCGCCAGGCGGTTCAGGATCCGGCTTTCCGTTAATCCGTTATTTCTCAGTTTCGCGTTGATCTCTTCACGGCCGACGAACTCGAATAACCGGTTAAAAGCATCATTATCGCTCACCAGCAGGATCTTTTTGATGTAGTGCTCGATACTGGGGAGTGCGGTTTCTGACGACGGATCTTTCGTTACACGGGTCTGCCCCTTGAACGCGCTGTCCGTGACCATCGTGCTTTTGCGGTTAAGACCAGGAACCTTCAATGCGTTCAGTTTTTCCAGTGCGAAAATGGAAGCCGGCAGCTTAACAGTACTGGCCGGATAAAAGTACCATTCCGGGTCAAGGCGATAGCTGAATGATCTGAAATGGGGAATATTGTTACGGTCGCGGTTGATCTGCGTGTAGAGGATCTGGATCTCATTTTGCCCGGGATGCTTAAGCACATTTCCAAAGAGGTCAGGATGAGATCTGAGCAGTTCAGGCAAAAAGAGCGTATCGGTTACTTTATAAGAGTTGCTTTGGGCAGCTGTGGCTAACGGCATAACAAAAAGGAAAAGTGCGACTAATGATCTCATGGCCTAAAGATAATAATCTTTCGATGTGAAAGATTTGGATTCTTCTGTCCTTGTGATACCTTTGCATCGCTTTTGGTTCCCGGATCGTCCGGGATTAAAAGGGAACGCGGTGCAAATCCGCGACTGTCCCGCAGCTGTAAGCTCCAAAACCGAGGCCCGATCTTTTAGTCACTGTACCGTTCATCCGGCACGGGAAGACAAGGGCCAAGGGGAGTAAGTCAGAAGACCTGCCAGAGCGTTTATTATTCATAGCTTTCGGGGATTGAAGCTGGAATGAAAATACGCGTACGGTATTTCCATTTTACTTTCCTTCATTACTGTTTGCTGTGAGCCATCTCACAACAAAATGAAAAGAAATCGAATTTCTGTTGTTGCAGGCCTGGGGCTTGCACAACTGGCGTTACTGACCGGTAACGCTACAGCTCAGGATCAGTCAGACCGCTCACTGGAAGAGGTGGTTGTTACCGCCAGCCGTTCGCCGCGCAAGCAGTCGGAGATCGGAAAAGTGGTGCATGTGATCACTTCAGACCAATTGGAGAAAAGTCAGGGCAGAACACTGCCAGACGTATTAAATACGGTTGCCGGATTGACCATCGGCGGTAACGCGAATAATCCGGGCGATATCAAGTCGGTTTACCTGCGCGGCGCCTCGGCCGGCAATACGCTGATCCTGATAGACGGCATCCCGGTGAACGATGCGTCAAACATTACCGGGGAGTTTGATATTTCGGCAGTAGCGATCGATCAGGTCGAGCGGGTAGAGATCCTCAAGGGAGGGAGTTCAACACTGTACGGCTCTGATGCGGTTGCCGGCGTGATCAATATTATCACGAAAAAAGGTATAGGGAAGCCGGTAATTTCGGTTGGAGGGGCCGCCGGATCGTATGGAACCTTTAAGGAAAGCCTTGGCTTTTCAGGGCAATTTGGTAAGACATCGCTGGGAGTCAATGTGTCTAATCTGGATATGAAGGGTTTTTCCACTTCTGCTCCGCGGCCGGATAGTGATGCTGAATTTGAGAAGGATGCCTTCCATCAGCGATCAGTAAGCGTTAATTTAGGACAGACCATTTCTCAAAAGTTGACATTACGGGGCAACCTGCAGTATAACAACAATGAAGCCGGACTCGACGACGGCGCTTTCAATGATGCAACGAATTACACCTATGATAAGAGATCATGGTTTTTGGGGTTAGGAAGTAAGGTGGTTCTTGGTTCCGGTGTAATGAATATAAACGTATCGCAGAACACGGTGGTCAACAAGTTTGACAACAACGGGTCGCCTTCGGAATACACCGGGCGTATCACGAATGCCGATGCAACGGTGCATTATCCTCTCGCTTCCTTTTTGGATCTGAATGGCGGTATGAGTTTCAAATATAATGAGACCGATCAAACTACGCCTTTCGGAGCGCTGAAGCCTGATTCCGCGAATAATAACATGACGAGCGTCTTCTCTTCATTTTTCTTAAAGACTAACGGGGGCTTTCGGATGGAGCTGGGAGGGCGTTTGAATTCGCACAGCGAGTATGGTTCGAACCTGACCTATACCATAAATCCGTCATACCTGATCAACGAAAGGTTTAAGTTATTTGGTAACCTGTCATCCGCTTATAAAGTCCCGTCCCTGTATCAGCTCTATTCACAGTACGGGAACCTGAACCTGAAACCCGAAAGCTCAAGAACATTTGAAGGTGGCTTCGACTTTATGCTGATCCTGAATAAATTAAATTTGAGCTTTGCCTATTTTGACCGGCGTATAGAGGATGTTATTGATTTTGGTCAGAGCGGCGGACGGTTTGCTTACGTCAATCAGAACAAACAGAAAGATAAGGGCTATGAGATCGAAGTTAAAGCCGCTCCTTCAAAAGACTTCAGTATCTACGCTTTTTACGCCTTTGTGGACGGCAAGCTGATCACCTCTTCTGCGTCATCCTTCAATTTGCTGCGCC
>DASWXL010000023.1:0-8754 GCA_036405495.1 Sphingobacteriaceae bacterium
GGGTGAAAATCCTGTCGCAAAAAAATAATCTTCATAACCGGGGCTCCGGCCCCGGTTATCTTCTTACCCTGCCAATCTTAAATAGCTATGCAATCTAAATCAAGAATAGTCGTGGCCATCAGTGCCCTGTTAATGGTAAGCGCTTATTTTTTGCCTCTGTGGCAAATCATCCTTGAAGCTCCTCAATATCCCGAAGGCCTTGGTATGAAAATATGGCTTAATAATATTACGGGTAATGTTGATCAGATCAACGGACTGAACCATTATATCGGAATGAAACACATCATTGTTGATGAATTCATCGAGTTCAAGGTGCTGCCATATGTTTTTGCCGGTATCATTGGTCTGGGATTGCTCACCGCCCAGCTGGGAAGCCGCAAGTTGCTGTGGGGTTGGTTTTCGGTACTGATCGCCTTTGCCATTATAGGTTTTGTGGACTTTTATATGTGGGAATATGATTACGGGCATAACCTCGATCCGACAGCCGCGATCAAAGTTCCGGGAATGAGCTACCAGCCTCCGCTGATCGGCTATAAGCAGCTCTTAAACTTCCTTGCCGGTTCTTTCCCTGATACTGGCGGCATTTTAGTCGGAATTGGCGGCGCACTGGCAGCAGGTGTTCTGTTCTTCGAACAGCGTCTGGCCAGGAAAGTAAAAGAGGCAGATATTTCTGCAAAATCAATAAAAGACATTCCAGTACTCGTTTAAAATGAAAACATTAAATATATCTGCTTTATTCGTGTCTGTGCTGCTTGTATCCTGCAGTCGTGAACCCGTACCTCTGAGTTATGGAAAAGATCCGTGCGAACACTGTAAGATGACCATTATGGACACTAAATACGGCGCTGAGATCGTAACTGCTAAAGGAAAGATCTTCAAGTTCGATGCGGCCGAATGCATGGTCGACTTCATCAACGATAATCCCGGCAAATACAATGCCCCGGGCGATATGCTGCTCACCACAAATGTTGCTGCGCCAGAAACATTGATCGATGCGCGAAGCGCATTCTTTTTGAAGGACAAGGCATTCAAATCGCCGATGGGCGGCAACCTTGCATCTTTCAATTCAAGGCAGCTTGCCGAGAATAATCTTCAAAATGCCGATGGAACCATCCTTACCTGGGATGAGCTCTTATCTGGCAGGTAATCTATAACAGCTAATACACATGAAAAACCTGGTACCGATCTTTCTTATATTGCTTTTCAACGGAGCGGCCATAGGTAAGACGATTGTCGTCAAGCCGGGCACAGCTGTTCCTTCTTTAAAGAAAGCCCTTGAACTGGCAACCAACGGCGATACCATCGTTGTGAAAAAAGGAACCTACATCTCTCACAATACCATCGTCAAGAAAGAAATAACCATATTGGGAGATGGATATCCGGAGCTTGATGCTCAGTTCAAAGAAGAGGTGATAACCATCCGCGCAAACAACGTCAAATTCGACGGTTTTACGATCAAAAACTCCAAGACGGGTGCGATGCGTGATTACGCAGGGATCCGTGTACATAAGGCCCGGAACGTTACAATCAGTAATAACAAGCTGGTTAATAATTTTTTCGGCATTTATCTTTCCGACTCACAATGGATCCGCGTGCTGAACAATCAAACAGAGGGCACCTGGAGTCCGCTGGAATCGGGTAACGGCATACATCTATGGCAGTGCGGGAACATTACCGTTAAGAACAACAAAGCCTTGGGGCACCGTGATGGCATATACTTCGAATTTGTAAAAAACAGCACGATTGAAGCAAATTACAGCTCCGGCAATTTCCGCTACGGCCTGCACTTCATGTTTTCTGACGACGACCTTTATCGCAGAAATACGTTCAAGAATAATGGCTCCGGAGTAGCTGTGATGTACTCAAAGAGAATAAAGATGTTCGACAACCTGTTCGTGGAAAACTGGGGCAGCTCCATCTATGGGCTCTTATTAAAAGATATTTCGAGCAGCGAGATCAGGAATAACCGGTTTATCCGTAACACCACCGGCATCTATATGGAAGGCTGTGATGGGGTGAGCGTTGTTGAAAACAACTTCAATAATAACGGATGGGGCATCCGGGTGCTGGCAAATTCGGTTAATGGTACCTTCACAAGAAACAACTTTCTCGCTAATTCCTTTGATGTTACCACTAACGGGTCACTTAACCTGAACCATTTCAAAAACAATTATTGGGACAAATACGAAGGATACGACCTGAATAAAGATGGGATCGGTGATGTGCCGTACCGTCCGATCAGCTTGTATGCTCAGATCATAGAACAAATACCGCAAAGTGTAATGTTGATGCGAAGCTTTATTGTGAACCTTCTCGACAAAGTGGAACGGTCTATTCCTTCCATTACACCGGAATCGGTGAAAGATGAACATCCAAGAATGAAACAATGGACAAATTAATTGAAATCGCAGGACTGAAAAAGTCGTTCGGCAAACTGGAAGTGCTGAAAGGCGTTAGTTGCAGCTTTAAGCCGGGAAGGGTAGTTTCCATCCTGGGGCCAAATGCTTCCGGGAAGACAACGCTGATCAAATCCATACTCGGCATGGTCATTCCGGACAGTGGTGAGATCCTGTTTCGCGGAAAGCCGGTGATCAACACCTTCGACTATAAAGAGCATATCGGATACATGCCGCAGATCGGCCGGTATCCCGATAATATGAAGATCGGCCAGCTCTTCGACATGATGAAGGATATCCGTAAAGTACATACCGGTCTGGATACCGGTTTGATCAGAACATTCAACCTGGAAAGCATGTTCGATAAGCCCATGCGTACATTATCCGGCGGGACGCGTCAGAAGGTTAGTGCGGCATTGGCGTGTATGTTCAATCCCGACGTTCTGATCCTCGATGAACCGACGGCCGGGCTCGATCCTGTGGCTGCCGAACTTTTGAAAGAAAAGATCAGGGAGGAGAAGGATAAAGGGAAGCTTATCCTCATCACATCGCACATCATGAGCGAGGTGGATGAAATTGCCGACATGGTCATGTACCTGTTTGAGGGTAAAGTAAAATTCTATAAACCGTTACGTGAACTTAAAAATGAAACCGGTGAGGAAAAACTGGGTAAGGCGTTAACCAAAATACTAGAAGAGAGCTATGTTTAAGATTGCAAAGTATATCATTTTTGATATCGTAAAAAGCAAAGTATTAATTGCTTACACTTTATTACTTGCAGCGATATGTTGCAGTATTTTCATGGCCGATCCGGATGTGACCAAGGGATTGGTGAGCATTACAACGGTGGTAATGATCATTGTGCCGCTCGTAAGTATTGTCTATGCTACAACCTATTACTTCAATGCCTATGAATTTACGGAGTTGCTGGTTTCTCAGCCGATAAGCAGGAAACAGATCCTGATGGGGAAGTTTATCGGGATCAGCAGTTCAATATTGGGAGCATTTATTATTGGCGTTTGTGTTCCGGTAGCGATCTTTGCCTTTACTGCCACAGGGTTAACGATGATGGCCGCCGGAAGCTTGCTGACCCTTAGTTTTATTTCCCTGGCGTTTTTGGCCTCAACCATAACCCGCGATAAAGCGAAAGGTATCGGACTCGCCCTGATGATCTGGTTTTACTGTTCTATTATTTTCGATGGGCTCGTTTTATTGTTCCTTTTCTCCTTCAATGAATACCCCCTGGAGAAGGCGATGATCGCCATTACGGCATTTAACCCGATCGATCTGGCGCGGATACTGATACTGCTTCAACTGGATATATCAGCATTGATGGGATATACCGGAGCGCTATACCAGCAGTTCTTCGGCAGCGGCGTCGGTATCGTTTTCTCCCTCATCATGCAGGTGTGCTGGATAACGGTGCCCATGTGGATCGCTTTGCGGGTATTCCGGAAAAAAGACCTATAGAAGTGATAACGATCACGTAAACCGTTGATCGTTATCATGCTCCTTTCGCCTCATAGGTTCGATTTTTGACCTGGTTAGAAACGAAGTATTTGTTGACAACGTAGTAATATTAAAGATTTAACTTTGCATCGATTATCGTGAAACGTATAGTGGCATGTGTTTTTCTGCTTTCCATAATCTACCAGTCGGTGGGGCAGTTAAGTGTCATGGCATACTATCGGATCAACCGTGATGTAATAACGCTCACCCGATGTGAGAACCGTGCAAAGCCTGCATTGAAATGTGAAGGCATGTGCTACTTAACAAAACAGCTGAAAAAGCTTGATGAAGGTACAAGGCCGGTTAAATCCAATAAGGAAACCAAGGTCGAAATACCGGTATATCTGCCGGAAGAGCCTGTGAAATGTGGATCTGTTCCGGTACTCCAGTCCAGTGATGACTTCTTTTATCCAACTCCGGCTGTTCTAAATCAGCCTTCCGATATTTTTCATCCACCCTGCTGATTTCTGATTGATTTGCCAAAGAGGCTGAATGGCCTTATCCATTCCGTTCTTACGGGTTCTTTTATTCATCAGAAATTAAATACAATGAGATTTTTATTGTGTATATGCATATTTTTTGCATCTGTTTTTGAGGTGTTTCCTCAGAAAAATATCAGCGGGCGTGTGATCGACGCACATTCCTTCCAACCCATTCAGGGGGCCAGTATCCGGATCTTAAAGATGCAAGTTGGATCAGTGTCGGATTCCGCCGGCCGCTTTTACATCGATACTCGCGCGGTCGGTAATAAGGGGGCTGATTCAATTGCAGTATCTTTTACCGGATACAAACGGCAGACCTACGCCATTACTTCCGCAGAGATCGTCGCTTTGCTGGAGCCCCTTACCGCTGCACTCCGGGAGGTGGTTGTAACCACTAATCGTGAAGCAAGATCACGAAAAGAAGTTCCGATCGCGGTCGGAAAAATAGACGCCACAACCATTCAGGACACCAGGGCGACGGCTTTACATCAGCTGCTTAATAAAGTGGCCGGCGTACATATGGTGGATCTCGGAAATGAACAGCATACCATGGCTATTCGCCAACCAGTTACCTACAACGCTGTGTATTTATATATGGAGGATGGATTACCAATCCGGCCTACCGGCATTTTTAACCACAATGCCCTTTATGAGATCAACATGCAGAGCGTAAAAGATATTGAAGTGATAAAAGGCCCGGCGTCGTCGATCTATGGCAGCAATGCCATAGGCGGTGCGGTTAACTTCAGCAGTCCCTATACCTTATCCGGTAAAAAGCAGATCGCTCTTCAGGGTGACGGATATAATTATTACAGGCTCGACGGAAGCGGAAATCAGGTTATTGGAAAATGGGGCGTCTATGCCGGCGGATATATAGCGCGACAGGAGAACAGCTGGCAGGAATATACAGACTTTAATAAATACTCCGGAACCCTGAAGGCCACCTACGATATGAGTTCGTCAACGCGGTTAACTTTTACCGGAACCTATAATTACCTGAATACCGAAACCCCCGGAAATCTTGACAGTGCCCGTTTTTATAATCGGAGCTACGGCAGCAATCAGCATTTTTCATACCGGAAGGTTAGATCATTCCGGGCAAGTTCACGCATTGACCACACGTGGAATAGTGGGAATGCGAGCTTTCTCACCCTTTTCTATCGAAACAATTCAACAGGGCAGTTACCTCACTATTATATACAGGACATCCGCGATGGCGCAGGCCGGTATGTCAGATCGGCCGGACAGGAGAATAATCAGAGCTTTGAAAGTCTGGGGTTCCTGCTGCAGCATAAGACCAGTTTCAACTTCCTTAATTCTCAACTTCTCGGCGGCGTATATCTTGACAACAGCCCAAGCTCATTTTATGCAGATTACTTGCAAATAGACAAGGATCCGAACAAAAACTTTTATACAGGTTATACGAATATCGATTCTCTCATTGACGATTACCGGCTGCGGCTGTTTAATACGGCTGCGTACATCCAGTATGAAATTAATCCGGTTAAAGCGCTGCGGGTGGTTACCGGTCTGCGATACGATAATGTGAGGTATGATTTTGAGAATCTGCTGCCTGTCAGCCGGACCCGGTATAAACAACAGGAGCAGAACCGCTACCATGTTGTGGCGCCTAAACTGGGTTTAACGTATGACCTGGGTGTCGGAAAAGGTATCTACGCCAATTTCAGCATGGGGTTTCAGCCACCCGAAACCAGCTTTCTGTACAGTTCGCGTCAAACTGAAGAGTTGAAACAGGCGACGTTCTCCAATTATGAAATAGGTGGATGGCTTCCGCTCCTGGATAAGAGGGTGAATTTGGAGCTAAGTGTTTATCGGATGGACGGCAGAAATGAGGTCATCAGTGTGCTGATGGCCGATAACTCTACTCAAAACCAAAATGCGGGCGCAACACTCCATTTGGGAGTGGAGTATAATCTTAATTATTCGCCTTCAAGTGAATGGGCTTTCCGGTTTGGCGGAACTAATGCCCGTCATTCATATGTTCAGCACAGCGAAATCAGATCCGGGAAAACTATTGATTACCACGGCAACCTAATGGCCGGTGCACCCTCGTGGATCGCAAATTCTGAAGTTACCTGGAAACCCACGTTTGTAAGTGGCTTACGTTCGTCTCTGGAGTGGCAGCACGTCGGGAAATACTTCGTGAATACCGCTAATTCCAAGAGTTATAACGGTTATGACCTCTTGAATCTGCGACTTGGATATGACTTACAGACGCTTGCTAAAGGGGCTGGTATCTGGCTCAATGTGCTTAATCTTACTGACAAGCTTTATTCGAGTAATGTTATCGGCAACCAATATGGTGTGACCTATGCCGCCGCAGCCCCAAGAACATTTTCTTTAGGCTTCAAGTATTCCTTTTCCAAGTAAATGAAGATGAAAATTTTAAAGCAAATATTATTTGTACTGTTTACCGGCATTTTCTTGTTTTCGTGCGGTAAAACTGAACAAGGCCCTTCTCTTGTGAGTACAGCAGGTGCGGACGCCGTTGATCCTTACTTAACAAAGGATCATCATGGCAATCCTGTTATTTCATGGACGGAGAAAGACCCTAGCGACTCACTTTATCGGCTAAAATATGCAGTTTATGATTCGGTTTCAGCAAAGTTCGGAAAACCTGTTACAGTTAGTACATCCATCGGTGCAAAAGCTTCGGCTGAAAGTATGAATAAAGTCGGCTTCAAGAAGGATGGTACGGTAATAGCCGTTTTCGCAAAGCGATTTGAGAACGAGAAAAACCCCTATGCCGGAGCGATCTATTACTCAATGTCAGCCGATGACGGTCAAAACTGGTCAACTCCAAAATTCCTGCATTCTGATACTTCGCGTGCATATGGCCGTGGTTTCTTTGATATTACCAATTTAAAAAATGGCGAGCTTGCTGCCGTTTGGCTCGATGGCCGATTTGGAAGGACCATCAAAGGATCGTCGCTGTTTTTCGCCTCTACCGAAAAGGGAAGCGGTTTTGACAACGAGCAATGTTTAACTCAGGGAACCTGTGAATGTTGCCGGACTGATATCCTTACCGACACCCACGGGAATATTCACATCGCTTTCCGGAATATAATGTTTCCTTCATCGCTTTTAGGGAAACAAGCCCGGGATATGGCATATGTTTCATCGTCTGATAATGGCAAAACGTTTGCGTCTGTCAAAACGATAAGCAACGATCACTGGGCCATCGAAGGTTGTCCGCACACCGGCCCATCGTTGGCATCTACCGATCAGGCAGTTTTTGCGACATGGTTTACCGCGGGCGGAAGCTCAGGAGTGTATTACACCGGCTTGCCAGGATCTCAGGATAAATTCAGTCCGCGGAAGCCCTTAAGTACCGAGGGTCGTCATCCTCAAATGATTTCGATAACGAACAACAGTTTAGCTTTTGTTTGGGAAGAAGCAAGTTCTAATCATCCTGCAAAGGGAAGCAACAGTCATTCTCATGTTCACATGGCTAAAAATGAGGCTTCAGCGGCGTCATCAACCATTGTGTTAAAAATTCTAAATGGATCGAATGAAGCAAAAAACATTGCTCTAACGGATGGCGAGCTTCCTGAACATCATCCTGTTTTAATCAGTGTGGATGACCAATTACTAATAGCATGGGTCAGGGAAGAAAACGGTCGGGCCGGCATTTACTTTACTACCGTTGATCCAAAAAAGTGATCGTTGTTCCCTTAGATTTTTCGTTTGCTGGCTCATAGCCTTTTTGTTGTCAGTGATCAGTTAGATCGTAAGGTCGAAGATCCGTTAAGTAGTAGAATTGATAAGACTTTAAATGACATCGGCGCTACTACATCAGAATGAAGGATGAAGATGCGGCTTCCGGCATACGGAGATTTAAACAAGAACATCAATTGGACATTCTGGCGTTGTTTCACAAAAAGTCTTTTAAACGATGTTTTCGGTTCCGATACAGTAAAATAAATGGTCCTGGCCAATTCATTTCCCGCTCTAATGGTCTGATATCGCCCTTGTGATCTTAATCATTCGAATTGCTGACAGCTGTCATTGAGGGCAGACTGGTCTCGTGCGACTTTTGTAGTATAAAAACATGGTCATGAAAACACCACAAGATACACAACTGGAGCAGGAATTGCAGGAGCTCCATATGGTCAGCTCCGGCTGGATCTCTGATATCCGTTTCATTCAGGATGAAATAAAGGATTTCAAACAGCTGATACATAAAACACTTCCTCGCGTCAATGATGATCAGGTGATCCGGGTACGGCAGTTGGATAGCACCCGTGTGAGACTTGAAGAAAAGATCAACAAGATACAGGGCGAAATACTGGATCACCTCAAAAAGATCGAACCGCTTATTCAAAACTCGAAGCAGGCGATTGAGC
>DASWXL010000024.1:0-8227 GCA_036405495.1 Sphingobacteriaceae bacterium
CGCGGGCCACGGACATCATACAGCTTCCGCTATGCTGGCAATAGAAGCTTTTACTGCTGCCGCCGATCCGAAATACTTTCCGGAGCAGCTGACCTTCGCCGGTACATGGCAGGCAAAACGGGTACTATGGAACACATTCAACTTTGGCGGAAATAACACCACGTCGGAGGACCAGCTTAAGATCGATGTGGGACTATATAACCCATTACTGGGAAAGAGCTATGGCGAGATCGCTGCCGAAAGCCGTTCACAGCACAGAAGTCAGGGATTCGGAAGCGCCCGGCAACGGGGTCAGGCCTTGGAATATTTCGCCCTGCTGGCCGGGGTGCCTGCAAAAGCTGATCTTCTCGAAGGCGTTGATATTTCCTGGAAACGCTTTGCGGAAGGTAAAAAAATAGGTGAAATGACTGCAAAAGCTGAACGCAGCTTCGATATCAGTCAGCCCTCCGGGTCAGTGCCCGCATTAATTGACATCCTGACAGAACTTGAGAAGGTAAAAGACAAAAACCTGGTTGAGCATAAGATCGGAGAAACGAAAGACCTGATCGCATTTACGGCCGGCATTTGGCTTGAGGCAACCTCCGGAGTGCCCCAGGTTGCGGTAAACGAACCTTTTACCATCAAAGCTCAGCTGATCAAAAACAGCGACGTCCCCTTATCTATAAGTACCGTTGAAGCAGATCAAAAAGGGAGCAAATGGATCATTCCTGAAAAAGGCGAACTGCTAACCGAAACCTTCACGATCACGGCCGGTACAGTCTCTCAGCCCTACTGGCTCAAAGAAAAGCATCCTAAAGGTTATTATGTGGTCGGCGATCAAAAGCTGATCGGCCACCCGGAAAACCCTGATCCGGTATCGTATCATTTCCGCCTGATGATCAACGATAAGGAGATCATATATAAGCGGCCGGTTGTTTATAAATATACCAATCCCGCACGTGGAGAGCTCTATCAACCGTTGTCCGTTGCTCCTCCGGTAACACTTTCAAGCACCGAAAAGACCTTGTTCTTCACGGGCGACAGCCCGAAATCGGTCCGCATAAAAATCACAACCAACACGGATAGCGTAACAGGAACGGTGGGCATCAAAGACGGGGAAACGAAAACATTCAGTTTAAAGAAAAAAGGCAGTTCGACATATGTGACCCTTACCGCCCGGGCTCCTGCGGGAATGAATCAACTCGACACAGGTATTGTGTATGCAGAAATTAACGGAAAACGATATTCTCTTGATGAGAATACCATTTCCTACGAACATATTCCCGTGCAAACCCACTTTCCTCCCGCACAATTCAACCAGACCAAAATTGATCTTGCAACTAACGGTAAGAGAATAGGTTATATCGCCGGTGCCGGAGACAGAATTCCCGAGGCGTTGAGGCTGATCGGTTATGACGTTGACATGCTAACGGAAAATTACATTCAGCGGGGCGATCTTTCGGTCTATGATGCGATCATTGCCGGTGTCAGGTTATACAACGCCAACCCGCGCATTAAAAATCTACAGGACAACCTGATGGAGTACGTACAGAACGGCGGAACTTATCTGGTACAATACAATACAACAGGAGGACTGCAACTCACTGAACCGGGGCCGTATCCTTTCGAGATATCGCGGGACAGGGTTACGGATGAAACGGCGGAGGTGACTTTCCTTGAACCTCAGCACCCGGTGTTAAACCATCCGAATAAGATCACTACCGACGACTTTAAAGATTGGGTTCAGGAACGTGGCCTTTACTTTGTCAGCAAAGCTGATAACAATTATACACCTGTCTTAAGCATGAACGATCCGGGCGAGGAGCCAAATAATGGCGCATTAATTGTAACCGACTATGGGAAAGGCCGCTTTGTTTATACGTCGCTGGCGTTTTTCAGACAATTGCCCGCCGGTGTACCCGGTGCATATAGATTATTTGTAAATTTGATCGCAAAAAATAAAAGTCATACACAACATGAAACATCAGCAGGAGACCAATAACTCATTGTACTACTATCTGGCTATATTTTTCGGGGCATTAACTGCCTATGTAATCTCCGACTCAATAGCTTACGCGGCTCTGGGAGCTCTTTTGGGTTTACTGTTTGCCACCTTCTTTGTAAATGTACTCGTAGAGAAGCGTGAAGTTTGATAAGGAACTTCCCCCCTTTCTGAAAAGCTGGAACCAGTTTTATGTATTTGTAATACTCTGGCTGGTTCTGCTTATTGTCCTTTTTTACGTCTTTACCAGAAATTTTGAATGAGTGTAACCGACTGGATAGTTTTAGTAGTTACACTGCTGACCATCGTCGTTTACGGCATTTACAAAAGCCGGGGCAACCGAAATATTGACGGCTATCTGCTCGGCAACCAATCGCTCCCCTGGTACCATGTTTGCCTTTCCGTTATGGCGACACAGGCAAGCGCCATCACGTTTCTGTCAGCACCCGGACTAGCCTACTCTTCGGGAATGAGTTTCGTCCAGTTCTACTTCGGACTGCCATTAGCGATGATCGTGCTGAGCATTACATTCGTCCCGATCTTTCACCGTCTTAAGGTCTATACCGCCTACGAATTTCTCGAAAAACGGTTTGACCTGAAAACACGGGCATTAACCGCTTTCCTGTTCCTTGTTCAACGTGGCTTGTCTACAGGTATCACTATTTATGCGCCGTCCATTATTCTTTCCACTATTCTGAATATAGACACCACATATACCACGATGTTTATCGGGGGACTGGTGATCATCTACACCGTTTACGGTGGAACAAAAGCAGTTTCCTATACTCAGCTGCTGCAAATGAGTATCATTTTTTCAGGCCTCTTCATTGCCGGAGTGGTGGTTGTGAGTCTCCTTCCGGGAAATGTTGGATTCAGCGATGCGATCCATATTGCGGGAAAGATGGGTCGCACGAATGCAATAGACTTTTCATTCGACTGGAATAATCAATATACGGTCTGGAGTGGCTTAATTGGTGGCTTTTTTCTTCAGCTTTCCTATTTCGGCACCGACCAGAGCCAGGTGGGAAGGTATCTGACCGGAGCTTCTGTCGGGCAAAGCCGGCTCGGACTCCTGATGAACGGACTCGTAAAGATCCCGATGCAGTTCCTGATCCTGCTGATCGGTATTCTGGTCTTTGCTTTTTACCAGTTCAACCAGCCGCCGATCTTTTTTAATAGCTATGAACTGAATAAGCTGGAAAACAGCCGGTATAACAAGCAGCTAAATGACATTAAATCGGATTATGCCCTTGCCTTCAAGCAAAAACAAACGCACGTTGAAAACCTGGAGAAAGCAATCGAATCGGATGACCAGGCTTCCGTTTTCCGGGAGCGCAGGCAGCTTAAATCTGCGGATGCAGAAATGAAAGAGATCCGAAAGCGCGCTGTCGATCTGATGGAGAAAAACGACCCGGAAGCCGATACAAACGACAATAATTATATTTTTCTGAGCTTCGTCACTAAATACCTTCCTCAAGGACTCATCGGATTACTGATCGCGATCATCTTCCTGGCTTCTATGGGTTCAACCGCAAGTGCACTTAACTCGCTTACCTCAACAACCGTGGTCGACATCTATAAACGGCTGATCCATAAAAACGGATCCGAAAGTTCATATTTAAATGTCTCGCGCTGGACCACTGTTATCTGGGGATTGTTCTGTATCCTGATGGCCCTTTATGCCAGTAAGCTCGGAAACCTGATCGAAGCAGTTAACATTCTCGGATCACTTTTCTACGGAACCATTCTGGGCATCTTTATTGTGGCATTCTATTTCAAAAAGATCGGTGGCACAGCAACTTTCAAAGCCGCTGTATTGACCGAATTCATTGTATGCACCGTCTGGTGGTTAGATTCAGTGGCCTTTCTCTGGCTGAACGTAATAGGGTGTGTTCTGGTGGTGATCATGGCATCGCTTTTCCAGAAGCTGGAAACAAAAAAGCCCGCGCAGGTTGCGCAGGCTTAAACCTTGAATCGCCGGAAGCGACGCTTACTTTTTAGCTTCCGCCAGTATTTTACCGTTCAATCGAACATATTCATCATTTTTCATTTCCTGAGCTGCTTTTATTCCCGCTTCAGCAGTTTCAGCCGCACCCTTTTTATCCCCGGCCTTCAACTGGATCTGTGCCTTCCAATACTTGATCCATGGCGCCTTTTGGTCGGCCGCTTCGGCGGCATTGACCCACTCAAGAGCTTTGTTCAGGTCCTTTCCGTTCTCGAAGTAATACTGGGCGGCCTGGAAATACGGTTTTCTTTCACCCTTCATAGCTTCCTCAATATTAGCCATTACCTTAGCATCTATTTCAGTGGTCATGTTAATAACAACATCCGTTCTGTCCCATATCAAATGCATCTTAGCAGAGGTCGGAAACACATCACTGAAACCTATGGTGAACGTTTCGGCTTTTGAGGCGGTCTTACCCGGTTTAACCTTGAACCGCAAGGCATCATCAGACTCCTTGTATTCATAGGCCCCCCACTGGGCGGTAACCTTATTGAAAATAATCGTCCAGCTGTCTTTTCCCGGAATAGTGAATAACGCATAAGCCCCTTTTGGAAGGGCATTGCCTTCAAGCTTCACGTCTTCTGAAAAAGCGATCACGGTTGCCGAATTCGCACCGGTACGCCATACCTGTCCGTAAGGAGCGAGATCTGCAAAAACATGACGTCCTTTTACATTGGGCCTGGAATACTTTACTTCGACCTTACCCAGCCCGAAATCCTGGACAATGGTTTGCGTACTGCTCGCCTGCGGCATTTTAAGTCCCTGCGCGCTTGTTTCGAAACCAGCAACCGCCAATAACAGTACTGCCGGAATCAATCTCATTAAATTTTTCATTGTTCTTAAAGTTGATTTTTCTGCCAAGATACATCGAAATTTTAGAACGGGTTAAACAAAAAAAGCCACGTTTCACAACGTGGCTTCAACCTAAACCTTATCACAATTAAACCAATATATTGGTTCAATTAAAGTAACCTTAAACTACAAAAAAGGTTCTGATTTTTTGAAAATATTTTCCTCACAACTATTTAGAATGTAGACGTTTACGAAAAAATGCATCCAGTATATACAGGGCCAGCACAATATCGGCAAAATAAAATATCGTAATGTATTTACTGTTGAGAACGCTTTCCAGGTCGACCGCCGGCATCTTGATCTCCGAAAACAAACTGGCCGACGTCTCCGACCAGTCCATTGAGTAAAGAAAAACGCCCAGCAGAACGGTGAAAGTCAGGATAAAAAACGCACCTATCCCATATACGATCCTTTGGTCGATCAGCGACCGCAATGATCCCGGAACGGGCTCCGCTTTTAAAGCTTCCATTACATTACGGGTAAAACCCATGGACGGCTCATCAAAATCCATTTTTAAAAGATCCGCATCCAGGGTAAGGAATTCCTGATAGGCTGCCTGATAGGCCGGATCAGTGTCGATAAGCCTCTCGGCGCGCATGCGGTCCTGTGGAGTACAGGTGCCGTCAATGTAATCCCAAATATCTTTCTCAATTTTATTCATATCAACTCCTTTACTTCATGTTGCAGTAAACGTTCCAGCTTTTCTTTTAAGCGGTGACGGGCGCGGTGCAGCTTGACCTTAACCGTATTGGGCTCCATGCCAAGGGCGGCTCCGATTTCTTCCAGCGATTGCTCACCTTTATAAAAAAGCGTAATGATGGCCGCATCATCGGGCAGTAACTGATCAATGGCTTTGTTCAGGTATACCGACCGCGATTTCAGTTCCACCTGGTCGGCCTTAAACTCGGATACATGATTCTCAAGCTGAATGTACGACTCCTCGTCATCGATCGACTGCGTTTCAAGTCTCTTCTTTCGAAGGAACGTCATGGCAGTTGTATATACAATACTGTATAACCATGTACTGAATTTAGATGTTTGTTTAAAGGTATGCAAAGAACGATAGGCCTTTATGAAGCAATCCTGGGCAACCTCTTCGGCATCTTCACGACTCCTGGTAAAACGCATAGCCAGCGTGAAAATGAAGCGCTGATGCCGCCTTACCAGCTCGGCATATGCCGATTGGCTGCCGCCAAGCACCTCTCCTATAAGTTCTATATCCGATGGCTTATGTTGCATTGATCACAGGTTATGACAACCGCTTCATCACTCAGGTTACAGGTAGCGACCATTTTTTAATAATGTTTAATTTAACATCATTTTTTTCTGACGGGTGTAACCTGCTTCAAAATACTGTTGTCATAGTTTTCAGATCGGTTGACCTACAAACGTGATAACAAATTTTGAACTGAAAAATTAAAACAATATGGAAGTCGCTTTAACATTCATTTTATTAGGAACCGGGTTATTCGCCATGGTTTTCGGGGTAAGATACCTCCAGAACAAAGAAAACATGGCCATGATCCAGAACGGGATGGACCCTAAACTCAACAGGCCGCAGACGCAGCCCTACAGAAATCTGAAATGGGGATTATTACTGATGGGTGCCGGTATAGGTCTTTTTCTCGCCTATTTACTTGACCACACCGTTCTAAACTTCGACAACGGATGGCGAGGCCGTGACAACGTAGCCATCTACTTTTCACTGATCGGTGTTTTTGGCGGATTAGGATTATTCATCTCTTACATGATCGAGAAGAAACAAACCCTTGATAAATAGGCCCTGGCCGGTTATCGATACTGAGGTCCCTTACGGGACCTTTTATTGTTCCCTTATATTTGGTATATGAAAAAACTCGTTATTCTGTTATTGATGCTTCCTGCCTTACTTAAAGCGCAGGACATTGCGACAAAAGCGGATGAATATTTGACCGCTATCTCTAAACAAAAAAAGTTCTCTGGTACTGTCCTGATCGCCAAAGGGGGCAAGGTCCTGCTGAACAAAGGATATGGCTGGGCAGACGCTGAAAAAAAAGTATACAACGGCCCTGAAACAGAGTTCCGGATCGGTTCTGTAAGCAAGCAATTTACGGCAACGGTCATTATGAAGCTGGCGGAAGAAGGCAAGCTTAAAGTAACTGACCCGCTGACCAAATTCATTTCCCACTATCCGAAAGGCGACTCGATAACGATACATCATTTACTATCGCAAACCTCCGGGATCCAGAATTTCACCAATCTCCCTGAATTCAAAAGCAAATGGATTGCTGAGCCAGCCACCCTGAGTCAGACGATCACGCACTTTAAATCATTGCCGTTGAATTTTCGGCCGGGCGAAAAATATCAATACAGTAACTCGAACTATATCCTGTTAAGTTTCATTGCTGAAAAGGCCGGTGAAAAACCGTTAAATGAGCTGCTCAACGATTACATTTTCACCAAAGCGGGAATGCAAAACTCAGGACTGGACGCAAATAACCGCATGTCGGACAAGAAAGCGACCGGCCATAATTCGCTTGAGGGTGACAAACCGCAGATAGCCGAGTTCAACGATATGTCTGTACCTTCAGGTGCCGGGGCCATGTACGCCACTACCGGCGACCTCTACCGCTGGGACCGGGCGTTGTATTCGAATAAGATCATCAACGAAGACACAAAGAGCAAGATGTTTACCATCAATAAAGGCAACTACGGTTACGGCTGGATGATGGGAAAGACCTTCGGACATAATGAAATTTCACACGGCGGCGCGATCTCCGGATTTTTATCCAATATTGCCCGCTTTCCCGCCGACGATGCGTGCATCATTGTACTGTCGAACACAGCCTTTGCACCCATGGCACAGCTCACGACAGCATTATCGGCCATCCTGTTCGGTGAAAAGTATACAATACCCGCCGAAAAGAAGATCGTCAAAGTAGAACAGAAAATACTAGATCAGTATGCCGGAGAATATCAGCTTAACCCCGCATTCACTATACAAGTTACCACAGAAAATGGTAAGATCTTCGGGCAGGCCACCGGTCAGCCTAAGTTTGAAATATTTCCCACCAGCAATACCGAATTCTTCCTGAAAGTGGTAGACGCTAACATAACGTTTATCAAAGACGAAGCGGGCATGGTAACGGAAATGATCCTTAACCAGGGCGGTAAAGTGAATCTTAAAAAGATCAGGTAACTCCGTAAAATATCAGGTAAAAAAAAAGCATCAGGCTGTGCCTGATGCTTTTTTTTAAAGGTAGCGTTCCGTAAGGATGCGCCGGTGATGGTTTAAATGGCCCGCGATCACAAACAGCAACGCTCTGACAGACATGGGTTTGTTATTGGCCGTTCCCGTTCTGTCGACCTCCGCTTCATTGAAGGACCTGAACAGATACAGGTTTGACCGC
>DASWXL010000025.1:0-8172 GCA_036405495.1 Sphingobacteriaceae bacterium
TGACGCCGACTATGCGCGCTTCGACAAAACAAGTAACGAGCTGCTGAACAATAACTACTACACCGGCGATGGATCAACGTTAAGGCCATTCCGTCTTAACCGCAGCTTTGCACCGACCACTATAGATATCAGGGCGGTCAAAATGGACTACGTCTACCCCATCACCCCGGCATTTAAACTGGAAGCAGGGTTAAAGACCAGCTTTGTCAAGACCGATAATGACTACCGGTTTGAAACTGCGCAAGGCACCGACTGGACCTCTGATCCGTCCAGAACGAATTATTTCAAGTACGACGAGAACATCAACGCTGCCTATATCAACCTGTCGCGCACCTTCAAACGGACCACGATCCAGGCCGGATTACGTGCCGAACATACCCGTTCGGAAGGCAACTCCGTCACAACCGGAATGCAGGTTGACAGCACGTATACACGACTGTTTCCGTCAGTATTTATATCCCATAAGCTCTCAGACCGTCATTCCCTCAGCCTCAATTTCAGTCAGCGGATCGACCGCCCGGGTTATGAAGACCTGAACCCTTTCATCTTTATGCTCGACGAATACACGTATCACCAGGGGAACCCGTATCTGTGGCCTCAGTACACAGATCTGCTGAACCTCACGTACGGCTATAAAGGAACTATATTCGTGTCTGCCGGATATTCAAATACGCGGGATGTCATGTTACCGGTGCTATATCAGGACGACATCAAAAAAACCACCTACCTTACTCAAAAAAATATGGATTCGCAGACCAACTATTACCTGGGTCTGAGCACCACATTTCCGGTAACCAGATGGTGGTCTTCCTCTAATAACGTCAACGGATTTTATTTGAAAAACAAAGGTATTGATCTTGACGCCGCAGAGGCCGCCGTGCAGATCAACACCACACAGAATTTTACGCTGCCTAACAGTTTCCGCCTGGAACTGGCTGCCAGCTACCGGTCGCCTTTTACTTATGGCATTTTCAAAATGGATCAGGTTTATCAGGCAGACGCCGGAATTCAAAAGACCATCCTGAATAAAAAAGGAAGCCTCAAATTAAGCATGACCAATATTTTCGACAGCGAGAAAAATGTTTATAACATTAACTACCAGAACGTAGATATGACATTTACGGAGCGCATTCAGAGCCGTCAGTTAAGACTGACATTCAATTATCGTTTCGGTAACTCAGAACATAAAGCGAGTAACAGAAGATCCGGTGTGGAGGAAGAAACCGGCCGATCTAAAAAGGAATCACATTAATATCTAACCTCCTTTTTCACAACCCTGCCGCAATATGCGGCAGGGTTATTTTTTGGCTGACGGTGCGCCGCAGCTACAGATTTCCCTTACCGCGAATGACAAAAAGGGCAAGCAACGAAATGACCTGCTGAAGGTAAAAGCTATCCGTCTCTTCACCGGTCTTTCCTGCATGATGAATGCCCGCATCAATGAACCGGTACACCATAATAAACTTTAACAGCGAGAACAGCAGCACTTCTTCCTGTTCGGTAACATGGCTACGAACCAGTCCGGCCTTGCGCCACGCCTGAAAAAGCGATGCGATCCGCTGCCGCCATATCAGGTCGTGCCGGCTCACAGCTTCAGCCAGCTCAGGCAGCCCGATCAGCACATTAAAGCCCTGGAAGAGACATCTGTAATGATGCTGCGAGGTCATGCTCCTCTTGATCAGCGTTATAAGGTCATCCGGTTGCAACACAACATCATCCGTGGACGTTGCAAAGTAACCGCCGGTGGTCTCTACGAAATCATGGTAGATGTCTGCCACCAGATCATTCTTGGTCGGATAATAGTAACTGATATTTCCCGGGCTCATATCCAGCTGTCTGCCGATCTCCCTCACCCCGACATTTTCGATCCCCCGGGCGTTGAACATTTCCAGCGCCGTGTCTTTAATCAACTTTTTGCTATTTTTGTACACTGTACTAAATTAATTTTTTAACCACCAAACAATGACCCACGATCTCTTTGAGCAGCTCAAAGTTGCATATTCCGAAGAAAATCTCACATTCCTGACGCGCGAGATCCTGAAGCTGTATAAAAACAACCAGACCGAAGCATTGCACAAGCTTATCAGAATAGCCGATCCAGGTCAGGGCTTCCCGTCAGAAAAAAGCAACAAGGTCTTTGCCCGACTAATGATGCTGTATCATCCCGATAAAACAGGCTATTTCCAGTCGGAACTCGCCAGACTTAATCAGGATAAAAATTTAACAGAGCTTGAAAAATACACCCATATCTTCCAGGCCCTAAAGTTTAAATATGCAGATCACGAGAAAAAAGTAACGTTCTCTCCTTCTATCGATGAAGATATCGTATTTGAAGACGAGGAGACAGGAAACAGCTACTATAGCTCAGAAGACGACGACGACTATTACTTCAACGAAACAGGGTCGGTAAACAGCTTTTACAATGTCTTCCGACGGATGAATTACGGTCCCGAAAAAATTGAGATACCGGCGTTTCTGCTGGAAGACCTCGACGAACTGGAGCTGTGCGGCAGAAATATGGACGACCTGGACGGCATCAGCCACGCAAAGCATCTTCAGCGCCTGGAGCTATCAGACAACAGCCTGTACGACCTCACAGAACTGAGTACCCTGGAGCAGCTGGAAGAACTGTATGTTTCAAATAACCAGATCTCGCTGCTTGATCCACTGAGCCAGTGTGAGCGGCTCAGGGTACTGGATATTGCCGATAACGAGATTAACGATATTTCGCCGCTACATGAGCTGGTTCACCTCGAGTACCTGAACATCTCGGGGAACCGCATCCCCGCGTCTCAGATCACGCATTTCAAGGCGCTGAACCCGGAATGTCTCGTAATAGAATAGACGGTCCCTGGGCGGAGTCTCTTTTCCAGGTCATGACCAGTTCCTGTTCACCCGTACCTGCGTCTGTTTGAAGTTTTACTACTTCAAAGCCGTGCTTTTTGTAGAAGTTAACCGCATTGACGTTCTGTTCATAAACCGTTAATGTCAGCTCATCCCGGAGCTGCTTCGCCTTTGCCAGCAGAAGCACTCCGATACCTTTCCCCTGCATATCAGGATGCACAAAAATGGACGCCAGACAGTTATCAACCAGCGATATAAAACCAGAGATCTCATCATCAGCAGTTTTGCAGACCCAGGTCTCCGCTGAAGGGATATAAGTTTCCTTCATGGCCCGGACATTCTGCTGCCAATAGCTCACATCAATAAAACCATGCGCCGACGCTGATGCGAGAAGCCAGATGTCAACCACTTTATCGATATCATCATGAGCTGAGAGCCCGACAATGCTGCTGTTTTGAGGTATGTTATTTGAAAAACTCATGTTTACTGAATAGATAAATATTTCCGGGATATTAAACCAAATCTATTGATCATCTGCTGGAATAGGCGTGCGCATGAACCATTCCTCGTTACTGCATCAATTAGCGCATCATCATGCTTTGATAACATTCCTGATATTCATCAGCTCACCGAAGAGAACCAGAATGTCATTTTCTTCCATCACCGTATGAGACGTTGCGATCCCCGATGCTTCTTTAATCAAACTTGGTTGACCGTTAGAAGCCTTGTGTTTCAACAGGGTTAAGATCAACACTTTATGAGTATTGATAAAATCTACCTGTGCGATGGTTTTACCAACAAATCTTTTAGGAACCACCGCTTCAACAATGCTGTACTTCTCGGTAATTTTAAACGAATCGATAACCTCTTCAAGGTCAAGCCTCAAAGCAAGCCGCTCCGCTGATTCTTCTTCCGGAAGGATATGCTCCTGAATCGCCATTGCATCAAGGATGGTTTTTTGAAGGTCCGACACCACCCGCCCGATGATCCGCTTTACATTCAACTGCTTAAGCAATGCAATTGTCAGCATGGATGCGGCCTCATCTTCGCCAATTGCCACGATAACGGCATTGGCATCCTTTAACGGAAGCGAACTTACTGCATCTTTGTCAGTGGTGTTCAGGCAAACCGTATGGGTGATCTCATCTTTCAGCTGCTCGATCCGGGCCATTTTATTATCGACGCCGATAACTTCATGACCTATCTCTGTAAGGCGCACGGCAAGTGCCCTTCCGAAATGGCCTAATCCTAATACAATGAACTTCATGACAACGTTGGATTTACTGGTTTGATCTTAAAATAAAACATGTTCTTCGGCATACCGATAGCTGCGTGGCCGAACATTCTTGATTAAAGCTATCAGCAACGTAATAGTACCTACCCTTCCCAGAAACATTGTACAAACAATAAGTACTTTGCCCGGGGTACTTAAGGCTCCGGTGATGCCCAGACTTAACCCGACAGTACTGTAAGCAGAAAAGCTTTCAAACGCCAGGGCAATAAGTCCTTTATCCCCATCGGTGACAGACAGAAGAAATATCGATAACCCCAGCCAGATCAGGGAAAGGGAGATGATAGCAAACGATTTCCTGACCGACTCATTCGATATTTCCCGTTTGAAAATACTGATACGGTCGTGGTTTCTTCCCGTGTTGATGATGTTGAGGGTTGCTACCGCAATGGTTGTGGTTCTGATGCCGCCTCCGGTTGAACCGGGCGACGCACCGATCCACATCAGCAGGATGATGATCATAATAGCCGGAAAGGTCAGCGAAGCCATATCAACCGTATTGAAACCGGCAGTCCGGGGAGAGGCGCCTCCAAAAAAAGCTGTGATGATCTTTCCACCCAAAGTCGGGTGCGATGCAAGGGAATTGTTGTATTCCAGAATGAAAAAAGACACGAACCCGAATATTAACAGAATGGTCGTAGTATAGGCGATCAACTTGGAGTTAAATGTCATGACCCATGCTTTGTACTTGATCGGCTTTCCGTGCCAGATGCGGTTAAACAGTAACCGGATCCACCTTTTAAAGAAAACATGGACGTTCAGAATAATGGCGAAACCGAGCCCTCCAAGGATAAATAACAGCGAAATGATGAGTTGGAAGGGATAATTATGCCGGTACGCTTCATCGAATAAGCCCAGCGAAAGCGTAGAAAAGCCGGCATTGCAAAAGGCGGAAACGGAATGAAACACGGAAAAGAAAAAGTGGTCGCCGAAACTGCTAAACTGATCTGCTGATGTGAAAGAATAAATTAGCAGAGCACCGAGAAACTCAAAAGAGAAGGTTAACACCACAATTTTTATTAGAGACCCGATAACCTCGCTAAGGTCGTTCTCATTCATGATCTCCGAAAACATGATTTGACTCTTGTAAGATGAGCGGCCAGTAAGAAAATAGCCAAAGAAACCGGTGAACGTCATGATACCCAGTCCTCCCAGCTGGATCAGTACCAGCAACACCGTAAGCCCGAAGCCGCTTAACTTTGTACTGATATCGAAAACGGCCAGCCCCGTGACACATACCGCACTGGCCGACATGAAAAGAGCATCGACAAACGAGATTTCTCCACGCTGCGACGCAACAGGCAGCAATAGCAAAACCGTGCCCGCAGCGATGAGAAAAAGAAAGCTGAGGACAAACAGCATGGTTGGATTTACATAAAATCTAGTTACTGCCATTCCAATGTTGCAGGCGAAGTTAAATATTTAAAAAAGCTCCATCCCGAAAAACAAAAAAGGAGCTGATTATCCAGCTCCTTTTTAACATTCTTTGACGATAATTTTTAGCAACCGCATGAGCATGTCGGAGTGCAATTATCTGCACAGTTACATGGTGAGCATGAGCAAGATTGGCAGGTGCAGGATCCGGTGGTTTTAACTTGATTTTCCATAATTTTATTTTTTCTTTTTGTTATCACAAAGGTACACCGGCCTGATAGCCTCCGATTTATACAATTCCGGAAATAAGTTTCAAAATTTACGGATCTTATTTTTCCAGTTTCTGCCAAACCTCTGTTCGGCCGAACATTGAGATACCTATATAGCCGCGAATATGAAGGTCTGAATTCTTCAGCTCCATCTTGCATTTATACGTCTTGCCGTTCTGCGGATCATAGATCGTGCCGTCGGCCCATACGCCATCTTTGTAATTAAAACTGTTTAACAGGACCAAACCTTTGATCGTACGATTTCTTTTCGACGGATCTTCATTCTTACTGTCATGCCGCAGCGTTTTGCCGTCGGCTTCGTAAAGGTCGTCTGCCCAGATGATCCTGCCGAAGTAGCGGTCATTGCTTTTATAGATCTGAATCTTTGCATTCTTTGAGGCTGTGAGCCATACGCCGATGATCCTGTCGCCGCTATCGCCGAAGGCATAGCCGTTGGTAAAAGCGGTTAATACGAGGACAAACAAAAGTGTTAATTTGTGAGTGAACTTCATTTTAGTATTCTGATTAATACACTCAAAAGTAGGCGCTATGATTTTAAGGGCCATACCCTTACCCCTGAAATGTTTACATAATTATAATGCTGGAATTCCTAAAGCACTCTGGCGTGAAGCCTCACTCAACCGAATTCCCTTTGCGTTGTTATCAACTGAGGCAATAAAACTATTTCAACTTGCAAAAAGTAGAATCTATTGATTTTCTTCAACGGATCATCAACAGTCTGAAGGATTATGCCATCTTTTCGACCGATCAGAATGGCATCCTAACCCACTGGAGTGAGGGAGCGATGCACGTATTGGGATACGAGCGTGAGGAAGTGATCGGCCTCAATGCGTCTATTTTCTATACCCGTGAAGATAATGAGAATGGAATCCCTCAGAAAGAGATGGCCACCACCCTTGCTAAAGGAGCTGCGATCGATGAACGGTATCACGTAAAAAAAGGCGGTGCTCTGTTTTGGGGCAGCGGATTGGTATACCCCCTGTTCGACGGCAACAGCAACCACATCGGTTTCACGAAGATCATGCGTAGTTATACAGCAACCCAGGTTCGCCTAAACCTGAAACCCAGAGACTCTGAGATTTCGGAGCTGAAAGAGCTGATGTCGATCAGAGAACTGGAAACAAGCGAACGAAGGTTAAGCCAGGTCATCACGTCGTCGAAGATCGGCGTTTGGGATCTGGACCCGATCACCGGTAAAGCGGTAACCTCCCTCAGTCATGCCGAGGTACTCGGATATGACCATACAAAGCAGGAATGGGGATCCGATATTTTCCTTCGGCATGTGATCCCCGAAGACCGGCTGATCGCCGAGAAGGCGCTGGCGGAAGCGTGGAAGACAGGCGCCATCAACATGGAAGTACGGATCAACAAGATCGACACCGGCGAACTCAGGTGGGTGCATGTGGTGGGAGAGGTTGTTACAGAAGACAGATCCGGCCGTAAACGAATGATGGGTATGACCACTGATGTGACCGACCACAAAGAAAAGGAGCGGCGGCGCGATGAACTCATCACGATCGTAAGCCATGAACTGAAGACCCCGGTAACGTCGATGAAGGCATACCTCCAGCTGCTCGGCAGGAAAATCGCGATCGCTCCCGATGATCCGGCCGCCGAAATGTTCAATAAAATAGAGATCCAGATCAGCCGCCTCGTGATGCTGATCACCGATCTTTTAGACGTGAGCAAGATCGAAGGCGGACATCTGCAACTTAAAATCGAAAAGTATAATTTTCACGATCTGCTGGCTGAGGTAGTGGCTGATGTGCAAAAAACGACGGCGACCCATCAGATCGTCTTATCAGATAATCCGCATGTTACCATAACCGGCGATCCGGAACGAACCCGCCAGGTGATCATCAACCTGCTGACCAACGCCATAAAATATTCGCCTGACGCCGGCCAAGTCATTGTTAAGGCAACCACCCGCCGCAGGGAGCTAACCTGTTCCGTCCAGGATTTCGGTATCGGCATACCCCTCAACAAACAAAAACGGATCTTTGATCGGTTTTACAGGGTATCGGACGATCCGAATTATGCGGTCACCGGCATTGGTATGGGTCTGTATATCTCCTCCGAGATCATCATGCGGCTAGGCGGCAGGATGTGGTTTGAAAGTGTTCCGGACGAGGGGTCGACCTTTTCATTCAGCATCCCGGTAAACAGCGCACCCCGAGCATAAAACTAAATTTTAGTGTAATTTTTTTCCCGCAGGGGAAAGAGTTTTGGCCAGCGTTTTTTCTTTCGTAAGATATTCCAGATCAACACTGAAAAGAGTAATGTGATGACTGCAAAAGTCTGTTCGAACGTTGTCTTCGCAAACATATTTCCGACCGTATTCAAAAGGAAGATCACCAGGAAGATCCAGAGCAC
>DASWXL010000026.1:0-9549 GCA_036405495.1 Sphingobacteriaceae bacterium
AGCAGCTCCTTTCTACGCTCGGCAAGGATCAGCTTTAGGGCTTCTTCAGCATTGGCTGCGGTGAAGGGTACGAATGTTCCGGTTTTCCAGCGCTTTTCAAGCAGGGTGTTCAAATCCTTTAATGCATCCGGTGCTTTTCCCTGACGTGCAAAGCTTTCCGAGCGGATAAGGTACATTTCGTCTGTCGCCAGGCCGGAGAAGACATCGCCGTTGCCGTTATACCCGCCTCTGAAGTTGATAACTCCGTTACCGCGGTTGTTGAAAAAGACCGCTTTTCTCAGGTCATTGGCGGCGTATGAGTTATGCAGAGCCGGTTCAACTGTGGTGGCCGCGGATGTGAAATACGAGAACACCGTGTTCCTCGAAAAATAGATCACCTCGTCATTGCCGTTCGGCAGGGAAGGTGGAAGCGGCCGCGGTGCAGCAGGATTTAGCGAGTTGTAGTCGATCAGTTTGTTGTTCAGCTCAAGGGAGGCTGCAGCATATTCTCCCGCCTTATCGTAGTTCTCCATCGCCAGGTAAACCCGGGCAAGCAATGCATTGGCGGCAGTCTTTGACGGCCGCGTTTTATAAGCCGTCTGAACCGGCAGAAGTTTCTCTGCTGCGGTGATATCGTTGATCACCTGGTCATACGCCTGCTGCACCGTCCCGCGGCCTGGCCTGTCGTTCACGTTTGATGAGAGCCGGACAGGCACCCCCGGCAAGTTGCCCGCGGTACTCTTTTCATAGGGCGCGGCGAAAGCCTGCAGGAGGTTGAAATGAGCATAAGCACGGATAAACAAGGCGCTTCCCTTCAGTGCGTTTATCTCAGCCTCGGAAGTCTTACCCGGCTGCAGTTTTTCAGCGGCTTTCAGGGCGACGTTCGCATAGAACACCTGTTTGTATGGCGTTTCCCAGTCAGTAACGGTTGCTACCTGCTGTTTCTGATCCGACCAGATGTACGTCGTTCTCTCTAGCTCTGTAAACAACGCACCATAACCGGCATCGGTGATGTAGAAATCATCGGAACTTATTTCCGGCAGGGCAGGAGTGAGATTGATGATGACGCCGTTGTTGTCCAGTAACGCCTGTATTTCTTTAGCCGTAGTCGGCACCAGTAGTGCTTTGTCAGGCTTTGCTTCAAGGAATTCCTTATCGCACGACAGGATAGTGCAGCATGTTGCCGCTATAAAAAGTAGTTTAAATGTTTTCATTTTTTGGCTCTTTAAGCCTCTCAAGCCCTCTCACTGAGAGGGCCGATCGGCGATAATCAAACAACTAATATTTTCCTAAAAATCCACCCTCAATCCTGCTGCGATCGTCCGTACGGGCGGACCGGTCTGAAAATCTGGGTCAATGCCTGCATCATTTGCTTTCCATAGTAACCCGAGGTTATTTGCATATACATACAGCTGTGCACGCGCAAAAGGCAGTTGAGGGATGTTCGTAAAGTCATAACTGATGTTCACATCCTGTAACCGGATATGATCTCCTTTCTCCACCAGCGCTTCCGAATAGAGATAAAGGTTATCACGGGCGAATGAAGCCGAGGCAGGCATTGACGGCACATTTGTCAGCAGTTCATCGCCCGGTTTCTGCCAGCGCAGATAATAGTCACCGTGACCGCCTTTTCCCGTGAGAACCGACGAGTAGTTTACCGATGCTCTCCTGAAGTAGTAACCCAGCCGGTAACTGATATTTGCAGAGAACGAAAGGTTCTTCCATGAAAACGTGTTACGCAGTGCTCCGAATGTAACCGGCCGTGAAGGACCATGATGCACCATCGTTTCGGGGGCAGTGCCCGAAATGATCTGCGCATAGCTGGTGCTTACCTCGCCGTTCACATAGCCCTGCGGATTCCCGTTCTGCGGATTAAGGCCCGCCCAGCGGTAGCTGTATATCGAATAAAGCGGTTTCCCTTCAAGCGGGAATACCGACCCTTCAGAGAACTGAACATAATTGCTTGCGGATGCCTTCACCTTATAATCCGTCACCTTATCGGCGGCATAACTGAACAGGAAGTTCGTTTGCCAGCTGAAGTTACCCTGAATGTTTCTGCTGTTCAGAACAAGGTCGACACCCTGACCTTTCGTATCGGCAGTATTGCCCCTAAAAGAAGTGATCCCTGTTGAAGGCGGGAACGGAGTATCGCCGATCAGGTCGGTGCCTTTCTTCCTGTAGTAATCAATGCTTCCGTTCAGTACGTTGTTCCGCGTCCCGAAATCAATACCCATGTTTAACATGCCCACCCGTTCCCAGCGCAGCTCCGGGTTTGGCGGGTTGATAATGGTGGCATAGGGGAGGAAGGTCTGGTAAGCACCTGTGGTGTACCGGGCAGTAGTATAGGCAGAAATGCTCTTGCTGATGTTGCCATTATACCCGTACGTGACACGCATCTTCAGGTAAGGCAGAAAGCTGAATTTGTAAAAATCCTCATCGCTCAGAACGTAGCTTACCCCGGCCGACCATAAAGGCACACTTCGCTGGTTGCTTTGCACGCCAAACAGGTTGCTCTTGTCGATGCGTGCGCTGGCCGAAATCGTATACCGGCCTTTATAGGTGTATGCCGCATTTGCGTAATAGCTCAGGTACCGGTCGATGAGGTCGGAACGGCTGTCGTTATTGGTGATGGTGCGGAATGAAGACGGGTTTACATAAGAGGCGAACCGGGTAACGTAGTCGACAGGTATGGCGGTGGCATGTTCCGTGTCATACCCGTAAAGCCTTGAAGTGGCGTTAACCATGTGCATATCGCGGAGCTCTGCGCCGATAAGTGCAGATACCTGGTTCAACTTCCAGTTGCGGTTATAGTTGAGCTGTCCCCGAACATTATGCGCTGTCGTAGTGCCGCCGGTTAGATCCAGGATGCCGCCTTCCGGCACAGCCCTCGTCAGTACACCGTTTACAAGCGAGGTGAACATATTGATCTCGTTGCGGGTATAGTAACTGTCTTCGCTTTGCAGGTTGCGGCCTTCGCTGAAATTTCGCTGGTACTGGTACAATGCCTCGGCCTGCAGACCCGGAAGTATTTTGTACCTTAAACCTGCATTCACCCGGTAATCTGTTCCGGTGCTCGTGTTGTCGGCCAGTTCCAGGTCCTGCAGCGGACTGTATTTCCAGTCGAGCAGCTCCGGCTGTTGCGCTAGCGCTGTTTCAATGTAGCCGCTCCTGTAGTCCCTTATTGTACTCATATAACCGCCGCTGCCATCGGTAAGCCGCGCATAGGGGTAAAGGCTGCTGCCGGGAACAAGCACAAGGGAGTTTGGGCCGCCGTTGTTCAGATCCCTCTGGCTGTTCACATAATAAAGCCCGGTGGTCAGCTCAAGCTTTTGCTTCAGCAGCGAGTAAGAGGAGTTGGCATTCAAACTGACGCGGCTGTAACCGTTGCGTCTGAGGTTGTCCAAATTCCGGTTAAAACCCGCCGAAACATAATAACGCTGGTTCCCGGCTCCGCCGCTCAGGCTAAGGGAATGCTGCCTGTTCACGCTGTTGCGGTAAAGGTACTTCTCAAAGTCATTACGCACATCCAGCTGCTTCCACGCTTCAAGTTGCGTATTTGCCGCGGCCGCACTTACCTGGCCGTCCCGCTGCGCTATGAGGAGTTCCACCGCCGGTGTCAGCGCCGTTTTAAATAATGAGCTTTCTGTACTGTTGTAGTACCCGCGGTTGAACAGCATCCGTTCGGTCTCGATAAAATCGGCCGTGCTCATTCTCGGCTGATAGAACAGGTCCGGTTTTTCGCCAACGGTAACGTTGGTGTTGAACGTAACCTTCGGAGTGCCCGTCAGCTTTCCTTTCTTTGTCGTGATTACAATAACGCCGTTTCCGGCTCTTGAGCCCCAGATCGAAGCAGCGGCCGCATCCTTCAGCACCGTAACCGATGCCACGTCGTTCGGGTTGATATTATCCAGGTCGCCGTCGTACGGGAAGTTGTCGATAACGATCAGGGGCCGGGCATTAGCATACAGTGTACTTTGCCCCCTGATGCTGATGTCACTGCCGCCCTTCCTGTTAAATACAAGACCAGGCACAACATCCTCAAGCCTGCTCAACAGGTCAGTGCTCACCCTGCGGTTAAGCAGCTTTTCGTCAGCAAGAGTAAACGATCCTGTAGCCCGTTCTTTCGGTACCGACTGGTAGCCGGTAGAAACAACCACCTCTTTCAGCGAGTGCTCATCTTCGTCCAGGGATATAACGAGCAAAGAACCGTGGGGGAGCTGCACCTTCTGCTCCTTCGTTTTGTAGCCGATGAAGGAAACCTGAAAGGTGACCTCCGGGTCCGAAGCGGTAAGAGTAAACCGACCAAGGCTGTCGGCAGAAACGCCGGAGGTGCTGCCCTTTATTTTCACGGCAGCCCCGGGTAGCGGATTGCCATCCCCGGCTGAAATCACCTTCCCGGTGATCCTGGTTTGCGCCCGGCACATCCCGTGCAGGCTCAGTAGTATGAGAGTATAGAATAAAAGTCTTTTCATGTTTTTTAGCGTTAATGATTTTCAAGTTTGTCCCTTATCACCAGTCTTTCCATCACTCGTTCTTTCTCAATAAATTCCAGGTCATATTTCTTCAAAGCGGTATTCAAAGCTATCACGTCGCTCATAGTGGCGCCTACTTCCATATCCACCCATTCCGTGTATCCCGTTTCATTTACTACCGGGACATCCGAGTGCTGCATGTATACCACGTTAAGCTGATCGATCAGCCGCTGAAGGGGGAAGTTCTGAAGCGTAAAGCCGAAGGGATCGAACCGGGTATCGCTTTTGCCGCCCCTGCTCTTCAGTTTATCTTCATCTGATGTTCTTACCAGTGCTATGTATTTCGATGGCCGCTTTTCAATTGTGGCTGCATACTGCGGGAGAAGCCGTTCAAGATCAATGCGCATCATATCATACGCCTGCTTCTGTAAACTAAGGGGTAGCAGCAGCTCATAGGTGTGACCGTTGTCCTTCAGCCAGTCGAGGTATTCGCCGCCGATCTTATCTGAACTCATTTTCGCCGGGTCCTTGACCTCCACGATGATCTTTCGCTTCAGCGGGATGCCCTTATCTGCATAGGCAAGCGAGAACAGGGAGCGGAGGGTACTGTTGCGGGCCGTAAGCCTTACCGTACTGTCGGTGCGGAAAAAGCCCGTCCCTCCCGGCAGTCCGGGAACATAACCGGTGTAGATGCTGCGGTACTTTACTGCGTTTCCGGTACCGGCATTGCCGTCAATAAACAATGGCCTTGTGCGGTCGTACGCAAGCATGACGTCCTTCTTCTCACGTATGCCCGTTTGGTTTCCATCCAGTATCTTCCGGATATTCTCAGCATTTACCTGCTGAAACTCAGTGATCGCCCTGATGATGCCGTTGCCGTCTATCCATACATAGTGGGGATAATAGCGATGCGGAAACAGCGGTGAAAGCTGCTTGTCGTTAACCGCAGTTCGCAGCAGGATGCCGTGCGCTTTTTCAAGTTTAGCCAGAAAAGGCTTTATCTCTTCCTCTTTCTGATAGGTTATCGGCAGAAACTCAAGTTTGCCGGCGAACTGCTTCTGCAGGCTGTCGGCCATGGGCAGGGTGGATATGCATGCCGAACACCAACTGGCCCAGAAATCCAGTATCAGCAGCTTGCCTTTATAGTCACTGATCTTTACGGAAGGAGCAGGGGAGTTGATAATGTTACCGACGGTGACATCCGGCATTTCCTGCCCGATCTGAAGGCCGTCCAGGCGGGCTTGCCCGACTGTATCGTTCAGGCGGGTGTCGCCTATTTGCAATCCTTTTGGTTTGCCCTGTCCACTGACAGCCGTAACAATGATAAACATTTGAAGTATCAGAATTACAACTGCAACGAATGCGATCAGCAGATTATGGTCTATCTTTCGAAGCTTCCGCTTCCATATTATATATAGTGCCCGTATCCAATTTTTGGGCATAAGGGTGGCCGTTAAGCCAATTTTTCGTTTCATGGTTTAGTTGGTTAGTTAGAAATTGGTTAGGAAAACATCTCGCGTTGTCACCTTGAGCGTAGTCGAAAGGCGTCATTGCGAGGGACGAAGGATGGCCTGTGAACGAGGGTGACGTGGCAATCCCCCGAATAGGGGCTCTGCCGAACCAAACTAACAGACCACAAATAGAACCCGGCAGGGAAAGAATAATCTCAATTTCAACCAACACATTTCCAGCCGGCTCCAGAAGCAAATCACTCAGGAGCGGTTATAAGATTTTTAAGGAAGAATTTAATTGAATAAAACATCATACTCGTATTTAAAATACGAGTCCCCGGATGCAGAAACAATAAATGTGGGGTCTGCAAACCATGGCTACATACAAGCTTCTGACACCTTACGTGACATGGAATTACAGCAGCCCCCACATCTACTTAGACATACAAATATAGCACACCAAAAGTAGAATAGGGGTTAATTCTGCTGTCTTACGTCACGGTGTCAGAAATGCAGCCGTAAGACTCTTAAATTAATCGCCTAATCTATAATAGTTTAAAGATACATATAATTTCAAACAAAACAAAACCATGCACTATTTGAAATTGTATTAAAAAGTCCATTTGCTTAATGAAACACTTAAGCAAAGTAATAATCGGAGGGAATGTCAAGGCTTTAAGGGAGGCCTTGGGACTATCTCAACATGATTTTTCGATAGTTACAGATCTCTCAAAGCGTTCTATTGCAAATATTGAATCCGGCGAAAAGGGCTATAATTTAGATTTACTTGATAAGATATTAGAGTTTTTTCAGCTCCAATTAGTTGATATTTCAAGCCGGGAAATCAAAATACCGGATGATTTTCGTGAAAGTATTATCAAGTTCCACAAAGGAAGAAATAGTCCTTCATTTGAAACACTCGTTGGAAAGCCAACAATTGTATATGCGATAAAATACAAGCTTTTAAAGTCAACCCTCCTTGATAAGCCGAGAGAAATTAAGGAGATCAAAGACTTTTTTTTAGGTATCAAATGGGAATATATCAGTTCTTCGATTTCCAACGCCTTGAAAAGAATGCCGGATTTAATTGAAGTAACGAAGCAGGAGGGAAAGAAGAATACGTTTTTGTATTCAAGGAAGAAGTAATGGTGGTTTTTCTGGAGATTCCGTCACTAAGATTTTTTCGCAACTGACTTTAGTTAAAAAGAAAATTCAGCGGCATTACACAGATTGCGTTTTGCCATATCGAGATGGTAACTGGGTGTAATTTTTTCGCTAGCGTTGTTTTATATCGCTGACAGTTATGAAAACCCATTTTTCAAGTCCCCAGGATAACCTTTCATTATTAATTGATGCTGAACGGAAGAAAATTTCACTGGCATTAAATGAAAGCAATGCCCACTATAAGGATCTGATATCTATCGTCAGACAATTTGATCTGTTTTATCTATCTGTGAATTCCAATGGTGAGCCTGATTCGGCTCAAGCTACCAGAATGCTTGAGTTCTACAGACACGGTTGGTATGATGCTTTTGCTTTTTATGTACCTAAATTAGACAACATTACATCTCCGATTGCATTCCCGGCTATACACGCCGCTCAGCAATGGGCAGACAGTGTACTGGGAGTGTGTGGAAAAATTAACATTGCTGGAAGACTACTTGATCTTTCTAAAGTCGGTCTTCTTGGCATCGAGCAACTAAGTGGCCGTCAGTTCATGACAAGGTTCAAACATGAAATAGGTGAAAAGGAACACTTTGATAGAAGTAGTTTCGATTTCGTTAAAAAGCTGGCACTGATTCCAGTAAAAGAGCGGCACGACTTACACCAACAGCGATATGCTGGGATCAAAAACCGGTTAGGTGATATCATTCAAAACCCTAAAGGGAAGTACATAAGTTACCGGGCTACCGCGGAAATCGAGGATTTTTATGCTGATGCAGGCTATTTTCATGTTCTTAGCCAGCAAGGTTATGAAGATTTTGGCGAGGATGACTTATTCGGTGGAGTTCCCTATAGGGCTTACCTCGACTGTATTCAGAATATCTGCTCTGCAGTGTTGCTCCATATTGATTGCTGTATTAAATTGATTGAAAAAAATCCGGGGGTTAATCCATATGATATTGTCACATATAATTGGTACCTGAACAAAACGGAAAACGGATATGCTGAACATTTTGGATTTCCTATAGAGAAGATCCAGCAGATTATTTCATGCCTTACACTTTCATCTGAAAATATCGGGTTTTACAAACATCTGCAGGGTGCTTTGCCGCCGCCTTACATCAAAACAGGTGTAAATCAAATCTGCCGGTCTGTTTACGGCTCTTTGCATGGTGCAATCGATTTTCTGAAGAGGGAACTTAAACGCCGTTATGAGAACGATTATTTCGCCGCTGTGAACAAAAGGGAAAAGAGGTTCCGTAATGATCTGTATAACTTTTTTCCCGGCGATCGGTTTATCCGGATCGATAAAGAAATTGTTCTTAAGTATGGCGGCTTACATACCGACATTGATGGGGTTGTTTATGACGCAATAACCGGTTCGTTAGGGCTTTTTCAATTGAAATGGCAGGATATGTTTTACACCTCTTTGACGGAGAGGTATAGCAGAATTTCCAATTTATTCCCGAAGGCCAGTGAGTGGATTGATAAGATTGAACGATGGATTTCGGGCATTTCTGAGCAGGAATTGGTCCGAAAGCTCAAACTGGATGAAAATAAAAAGGATACAAAAATCGGTGAAATCTACCTATTTGTGATCGCAAGGAATCATGTCCATTTTACCGGTGTTGAACCAGACCAGCGGGCTGCCTGGGCCTCGATGAATCAGATACCTTTCAGTCTAGCTAGGATTAAGACATTGTTCGATGACCCTATACGCGAGCTGCATTTTAAACTGAAGTTTGACTCGCCAGAAGAGCGTGTAAAACGCGAAGGCTTCCCTAAACGTGGTAACTATGAAATCGAGTTGGAATCTTTCACAATCGGATAAGTATCGGCCAGTTAGTTTAAATATTTCCACCTAATCATTAGTTAAGTCGAAAAGCTGCTTTTGTCCCGGGAATTGGTTGATTGCGTTTGTTTTTAGTATTGTTGCGTTTTTACTTCCAAGTAGATAGATACGTTCTTAAGTTTTATGTCCACGCCTCGGCTCAAGCCTAGGGACACATAGAGCATCGCCAGAAAATTTTAAATTTGTATTTTATTTTATGAAAGGAATACAAATCATTGGAGCTATAACGGAGACTTTTTTAGCTCAAAAATTTGAAAATGTAGAATTAGCCGGAACAGTAGCAGCAAGCGAAGAAAAGGAAATAAATTACGTAAGTATTGATTTAGAAAATTTTAATGATTGGGATAAAAAAGCCGACGAATTAGTAAGAGAAATTGTAGAGCATTTGAGAAGCACGGTTACGGAAAAAAATGCTCCTGAGCCTTTCTACAGAAAGTACAATAATATAACCTTTAATGTCCGCCAGCATGAACTTGAAGATTATAACAAAAACTGGCACGTCTTTTACCTTCCTGATTACTATGATGAAATACCTTCGAAGAAAGAGAAAAGTCGCCTGTCAAAATTAAAAGAGAACATTTGGGTTGTACCCTCTGTCGCGACTTTTCTTTCGGTATTGATCATTTTCCTA
>DASWXL010000027.1:0-8570 GCA_036405495.1 Sphingobacteriaceae bacterium
GCGTTAACGCCCCACGCGGAGCTTGATCTGCTAAAGCAAGGTTTTATGTTTGTCAAATGGAGTGACGGAAGATCAGTAGCAGGACCGGTTAAAAACCGGTTACTGAACCTGACGAACACCCCGAACCACCAGGCAAAAACCGGTTTGGGTCAGTACGCTAATTTTATTCTTTCAAACGGAGACATGCCTGTTTTTGCTGTTGTGAATGGCTTCCTTGTGAATTTGAATGAGGAAGCAAAACCGGTTTTGAATACGATGGGGTATTGACAAAAAAAGGCTGATCTTTCCGGTATGCGAGATCCTCATCTTCACACAGATTCATCGCAACCGGCTGGCCGGTACACGTCAAATAAAAATATCCTTTCTAAACCACTTTGCTGACTTTAAGAACGTCAAACATGTGGCCGGAGTGGCAGGCAGCATTCAGAAATCATTGACCATTAGAAATAGCGAGGGCCGCGCGCGCGGCGCGTGCAGGCTTGATAAGTGTTTTACCGGTTAAAGGATGGATGCGGGGAAGAATGTAGTCTGAAGGGTTTTATAACAGGAGTACAGAATGTAAGTTTGTATATGAGTTTACACCTAAATCGCACATCCTTTGGCAACCCGGTCAATAAGGGCAGAGCTCTATTGCGGCAGGAGGCCGAAACGTTATTTCATGAATGGGTTCTAAATGAACGCCTGAAGCTGCACATGGCACAGGTTGCCTTTTTAATGCGGACGTGGGCCGCTGAAAAGGAGGGTCTCAATGAGGAGGATCAGTGGCGGTGGGAGTTGGCTGGCTTACTGCATGACGCCGATTGGGATCAGTGGCCGGATCAGCATTGTAAGAAAATCATCGAAGAACTGGAGGCCAGGAACGTGGATCCGGAAATTATCCGGGCTATTGCGTCTCATGGTCCCGCTCATTTCGGCATTGAACCACAAAGCAGGATGGATAAGATGCTCTATGCGTTTGATGAGCTCAGCGGACTGATCCACGCATATTCGCTAATGCGCCCTAACGGCTACGAAGGAATGGACGTAAAAGGCGTGAAAAAGCGCCTCAAAGATAAGGCGTTTGCGGCAAGTGTTTCCAGGGAAGATATTCAGGATGCCTGTAACCGTGCGGGGTTAGTATTGGATGATCTGATCACGTTTATCATTGTCAGGCAGCATCAAGCGGTAATCCGTTAGATCAAACTACGTAACCGGGCAAGTGAACAGCCTGTCTCTTCGCCTTTCAGGACGTCTGTTCTGGTTGATTCCTTTTATACCAGGGCAGTTTCACAAAGAAAAGAGATCATGCCAATAGTACAGTTTTATACGAATCTAAAACCGGTTATGTATCTCCGTCATCACCCTCACCATCTCTGCCCGAATATCGGCCGTTGGGCGCAGGAAATTATTGTTCATAAATGAGTACAGCAGCTTTCTGCCTTTACGGGTTACCAGGTAGCCGCCCTGTATATGAACGTTCGATAGCGTGCCGGTTTTAGCCCAGACGAAAGGAACACCGTTGTCGGTTTTATAGGCGTTGCGTAAAGTACCATTTACTCCGCCTGCAGGGAACAGATTGTGTAATCGTTCTTCATCGCCGATCTTATCTTTAATCCTGACCAGCAGAGCTATGATAGTTCTTGGGGTAAAAAGGTTATATCTTGACAGGCCCGACCCGTCGCGCCATTGAAACTTGTCGGGCATATCGCTTAGAAAATTCTTCCTGCTGTAAGCGATTGCGGAGTCTATACTCAAAGTGCCACCGGGCAAAGCAGACGAACACAGCATCAGCAGCTGTTCTGCTATATAATTATCGCTGGGGAGCATCATTTGTCTATACAGACTGTCGGCATGTACACTGTATAACGTAGATGCGCTGTCTGGCACGGGAAGATCGATCAATTCAACGGTTCGCCTAAGTGTATCCTGAAGCAGTGCCCGCGTTAAGTCTGCATTAAGCTTTAAAGGAATGATGCGCCTATAATTCGATGGAACTGGCATCAACGGATACGTGAACGTATTTTCAAGATCGTGCCGGCGAACGGTAAAGGTCCGTGGCTTAAAGGAACTGTCAGGTTTCAGATATGACTGCAAAAAAGAAGGCTTTATGAGAAGCTTTCCCGAAGCATCTGTAAAAACTACCGCATTGTTCTCTGCCACCGGTAGTGACGAGGGCTGGATCTCATACGGGGATGACCCATATACTTCCCGATTACTTTTTTGATTGGACGACGAAAAAAACAGCTTATGCGGTGATGCTTTGAGAAAATCGTACACTTTAGTTGACCGCAGCTCTGAGTGAAGCATCGAAGGGTCACCCGTTCCCCAGAAAATAAGGGAATCCCCCCTGCGTATGTACCTTAACCCGGGAATTGGATCGCTAAGCATTTGCAACGCCGTGTAGAATGTAAATAATTTAGTGTTGGATGCAGGGACCGACGGCCTGTTGCCGTTCAGGTCGAACAAAATTTTATTGGTTTCCTGATCCACTACCATAAAACCTGTATAGTGTTCGCCGGTGACTTCCGATTGTTCAAGGATCCTTTTGATTTTCCGGCCTGTAAGGCGTTGTGCTTCCGCCGGAATTGTCAGCATAAGAATAAGGAAGGCTGTAAGAAGCGTACAGCCGTACGAGTGGTTAAGAGCCTTTGTGGTCATATCAGCGAGGTTTGGTGTGGTTTACTGGCAGCGGCTTTCTTTAAACACCCGGCCAGTTGGCCGAGGTCATCTGCCGTATGCAGTGCGTTTATTACAATGCGATTAAGTTTCTTTCCGGCCGGGTCCGGATAGGCAAACGAAGAAATAAGTATCCCGTCCTTCAGAAACTGTTGCTCAGTGTACAGGTCGTCCAAAACAAAGACGGGAAAATCGTCGGAATAGTGAATCCCGGGAAGGCCTTGAATAAGTTCAGTAAACGCCTGGATGTTTGCTAAAAGTCTCTGCCGTTGCCTCGAGTAAATGTGCTGACCGTGGAGGAAAGCGTGGAGCTGGGCGGGCGACTGCGGAGTTACCGCAGCATATTCAGGAAAAGTTCTGAGCAAGGCGGCCGGTTGTTTTCCGCAACTTACGGCACCGCCGGCAATTCCAAATGCTTTGGACAGCGAATAGGTAAACAAATAGTTAATGTTTGATGCCCTGGGTACTACCGAGCTGACACCCCTGCCACTTGTTCCGGTCACACCGATACCGTGTGAATCGTCAATAATAACGGCAATATCCCGTGAACATTCGCTGAGGAAGCCAAAATCGTGAATTGTCGCCGTTAATGGGTTTAACGAATCTGCCGCTATGGCGGACATACTCTTCCCTCCTAAATTCAGTTCATCCCGCAGCCATGTGCACCATTCTTCGAAGCCGTTTTGAACCGGCCTTGTGCGCATAATAGCCGGATGTGATCCGGGTGCATTAAAAAGACGCTCTTCATAAAGGGAAGTTGCCACCCGGCCCGCTGAAAAGCCGGACGGAAGAAGGACAGTATCTTCCGTACCTGTTATCTCACTGAGAACGGCCTCACATTCCCTGTAAAGATTTAATCTGGTATTCGATATTCGGGACGATGGGAACAGCCACCCGTAGCGGTGAAGCCCTTCCTGCAACAGCCCGAAAAATTCAGGATCACAATTTATCCCAAGATAGTTATAGCCGGAAAAGAAGAGGTACTCCCCTCCATCAACCCGGACGGTTCTTCCCGGTTTCTCACTCAGATAGATCTTATTGCTCATTCTTATAACTTACATACCAACCGCTTTATATTACCGGCTGGATAAAAATAAGAAAGAAACTCTCAGAACCAACTGATCACCCATACAATGAGTTCAAAGGCGAGATAAACAAAAAGGGCAAATAACACGAGGAATAGGAGGACCACAAACACCAGAATGTTTTTTCCGCTTCCGGCATGTTTGCCTTCGTAATAATGTTCACGCAGCAGGCGGATATTCTTTTTATTGGCTTTATAAAAGAAATCGAATATCTGACCAATTAGCGGAATCGAGCCAATCGTAGCGTCGAGAAAGATATTAATAGCCATTAGCACAACGATCCTGCCACTGGCGCCATGCCGTGCCATGGTGAGAACGAGCGCAGCAGAAATAATTAATCCGGTAAATCCACCGGCACCCGGTATCAGGTTCAAAAGGGGGTCTACTCCAAAGCGGAAATTCGTTCCCGGAAACCGAAATTGTTCATCCATGAGATAGGTTAGTTGCTCTACCCATTTCAGGCGGTTACTATCGGTATTGTTGATCGGCCTGTGTTTCATTCTTATTTATACAAAACACAAAAGGAGTTCGTTTTCAGAACTCCTTTCGCTTTTTTACTTTATCTCAAACACCGCCCGCATCTGGTAGTTCAATTTGATCTTTTTAAAATCAATATCGGGCATTCCGGCCTCTTCTGTAATAGCAGTATCCGATTTGCTCATCATGTAGTTGCGATAAACAGGCTGCGGATAATGTTCGTTATTGATCTCCTGAATTTCCAGGGCGCCGCCTAACTGCTGACTGATCGCCTCAACGAGATAGGATGCTTTCGCCTTTGCAGCCTGAAGCGCTTTAATTTTCAGCTCCCTTTTCAGGCTTTCGATCTTAGAATAATCGTAGCTTTCAATACGACTGTATTGAATACCCTTCGGCTCGACGGCGCTGATGATCTGGTTGAACCTGTTCAGATCGGTGATCTTGATGCGGTATTGTTTGCTTGCCAGAAAATCGGGATTTTTCTTTTTTTCGAGCGGATAATTGTAACTCGAAATGTTGTTGATGGTGAAGTCTTCTTTGGGGATGCCAGCCTTCAAAACGGCTGTTTGAAGTTGCCTTTCAAGTTCTTCGATCTCTACCTTTTTCCTGTTGTCTTTAAAGAACTCCTTTAAAGAAATGCCGACATAAATAATATCTGGTGTGACTTCTTCTTCTGCCGAGCCTATAACTTCTATTCTTTTACGGGTATCCGGGTTTTGGGCAAACCCCGATAGGGTAACGATGCTTATTAAAGCTGCTAAAATTGTTCTCTTCATAATCTTTTCTTAAGTATACTTGGTTGGATGATGCAAACAGCGCATTTCCATAGCTATGGACGGTAAATACCTATAAAACGCGACGGATGGTTTGAAGTAAAGAGCAAAAAAAAACATGTCAGGCTTTTATGACCTGACATGTCTTGTTCTCACAAAGGTAAAACACTATTCTTCCACCATTTCGCTGTGCGGATTGCTTACCTCTGGCTGTTCTTCTTTAAAATAGCGTTTCTGATAGATCAGGATCAGGATTACGCCAACCGAAATGGCAGCATCCGCAAGATTGAACACAGGCCTGAAGAAGATAAAGTCCTCTCCCCCCCAAACCGGGAACCACTGCGGAAAATGGCCCTGAATGATCGGGAAGTAGAACATGTCAACCACGCGCCCATGAAAGATCGACGAATATCCGCCTGCTGCAGGGAAAAGTTCAGCTTTTTCATAGTACGTACTATCGCTGAAGATCATCCCATAGAAGGTAGAATCAATGATGTTCCCTAAGGCTCCCGCCAGGATCAGTGATACATTCAGAATAAGTCCGCGATGATATTTTTTTTGGATCAGGTGAATAACCACATAGGCTATTGCGCAGACCGCAGCGATCCGGAACAGGGACAAAGCAAGCTTCCCCGCTTCGCCGCCGAACTCCATACCAAATGCCATCCCGTTATTTTCGGTAAAATGGATAATGAACCAGTCGCCCAGGATACGGTATTCCTGCCCGAGCGTCATATTCAGTTTTATCCAGAACTTCAGCAGCTGATCTGCCAGTAATATAAAAAAGACCGTAAAAAACGGCTTGGTGTAACCTTTCATTAATACTGTTTCATTTTCGCTTCCATACTGAGCGTAGTATGGGGAACCGCCCGCAGGCGCTCCTTTTGAATAAGTTTGCCTGTTTCACGGCAAATACCATAAGTCTTATTCTCGATCCGAACCAGGGCAGCCTCCAGATTTTCAATAAATTTTTTCTGACGTGCAGCCAATTGGTTGATCTGCTCTTTTTCCAGCGTGGCGGATCCGTCCTCCAGGGTCTTATAAGTACCCGCAGTGTCGTCAGTTCCGTTCATATTAGGGTTGCTTAACGACTGGGTTAAAGCGGCCAGTTCTTCTTTGGCCATCCGCATCTTCTCTAAGATGATCTCTTTGAACTCCTGTAATTCTGCGTCAGAATACCTTGTTTTTCCGTTGTTGTCCATGGTTTAAGCTTTTGTAATCGATATCATTAATTCAACGTCATCTATTTCTACTCTCTCGCCCCGTTGTCCGCCATTGTCAAGTTCGAGTGAACTGGCCAGGATTTCGGCGCAAATATAAGATAAATTGTTCCGTACGGCTTCGGCAATATAAGGATCATTTGTGACACTCACATGGATCTTATCGGTAACTTCAAAACCGAGATCTTTTCGCAGGTTTTGAATTCTGTTGATCAGTTCTCGTGAAATCCCCTCTTGCTTCAGTTCAGATGTTATCGTAACATCTAAAGCAACGGTTAGTTTGCCCATATTTGTTACCTGCCACCCGGGAACATCCTCGGCAATGATCTCCACCTCCGTATCGATAATTGTATATTGAATCTCCTGGCTGGGTTTGCCCACCGAAACGGTGATCTGACCATTCTGTTCCAACTGGCTGATCTCTGACTGGCTTAATGTTGTTAACGCTTCCGCAACCAGTTTCATATCTTTTCCTACTTTCGGCCCAAGGGCTTTGAAGTTAGGCCTGATCTTTTTGCTGATGATACCCGCCGTATCGGTAATGTATTCTATCGCCCTGATGTTCGTTTCCGAAAGGATCAGATCCCTCACCTTTTCAACCCGGTTCATGAACGCATCATCGAGCACCGGCAGCAGGATCTTACCTAACGGCTGCCGTACGTTGATGCCTACCTTCTTGCGAAGCGAAAGCGCCATCGAAGAAATATCCTGAGCCAGTGCCATCCTTTCTTCAAGCTCTTTATCCACTAAACCGGCATGATAGGCAGGGTAGTCAGCAAGATGAACCGATTCGACCGTCTCTTTTCCGGTTGCGGCATTCAGGTCGAGGAATAAGCGTTCGCTGAAAAACGGCGCCACAGGCGACATCAGTTTCGCAATCGTATTCAGACATGTGTAGAGCGTCTGATAGGCTGAGATCTTGTCTTCAGAATATTCGCCTTTCCAGAAACGACGGCGGCATAAACGAACATACCAGTTACTCAGGTGCTCATCCACAAAGCTTTGAATAGCGCGTGTAGCTTTTGTCGGCTCGAAATCTGCGTAGTATTCATCAACTTCTTTACTCAATGAATTGAGGAGAGATATGATCCAGCGGTCGATCTCCGGCCTTTTATCAATCGCGATATCATCTTCTTTGTAGCTAAAGCCATCAATGTTCGCATACAAAGCAAAGAAGGCGTACGTGTTGTACAGCGTTCCGAAGAATTTCCGGCGCACTTCATCCAGGCCTTCCACGTTGAATTTCAGGTTATCCCACGGCGACGCATTGCTGATCATATACCAGCGGGTAGCGTCGGCACTGTACTTTTCGATAGTATCGAACGGGTCGACCGCATTGCCAAGCCGCTTGGACATTTTATTGCCGTTCTTGTCCAGAACCAGGCCGTTGGAAACAACATTCCTGAACGCCACGCTGTCATTCAGCATCACGGCGATAGCATGAAGCGTAAAGAACCATCCACGCGTCTGGTCCACACCCTCGGCGATAAAATCGGCCGGGTAGGCGCTGGCAAATTCTTCTTTATTTTCGAACGGATAGTGCCACTGGGCATAGGGCATTGCACCTGAGTCAAACCAAACATCAATAAGATCCGGTTCTCTTAACATGGTTTTCCGGGATGGTGACACCAGTATCACATCGTCCACATACGGACGGTGCATATCGAAAGTGCCGTTACTGATCTGATGAATAAGTGCTTGCGTCTTATCGTACTCTTCATCGCTCAACACACCGCTTTCTGCAGCTTCGATCAGCTTTTCTTTTAGCTCTTCTATCGATCCGATGCAGACCTCTTCGGTCCCGTCTTCGGTCCTCCAGATCGGAAGCGGGGTTCCCCAGTAACGCGAACGCGAAAGATTCCAGTCGACGAGGTTCTCCAGCCAGTTACCAAAGCGGCCTGTCCCGGTCGACTCCGGTTTCCAGTTGATGGTTTTATTCAGTTCGACGAGCCGGTCTTTAACAGCGGTAGTGCGAATGAACCAGCTGTCAAGCGGATAATAAAGGACCGGCTTGTCTGTTCTCCAGCAGTGCGGGTAACTGTGTTCATATCGTTCAACCTTGAAAGCTTTGTTATCTTCTTTCAGCTTGATGGCGATCAGTACGTCGGTAGGTTTGAAGTCGGGATCCGAGCGTTCAGCGTCAGTGTAGTACTCCTCTTTGACATAGTTGCCTGCAAAGTCTGTCACTTCAGCGACAAATTTGCCCTGTTTGTCAACCAGCGGAAAATCATTTCCCCTGTCATCCGTGACCATAACCGCCGGAACACCGTTTTCACGCGCTACCCGGAAGTCATCCGCACCAAAGACAGATGCTGTATGAACCACACCGGTACCATCTTCAGTGGTAACAAAATCGCCGC
>DASWXL010000028.1:0-13061 GCA_036405495.1 Sphingobacteriaceae bacterium
CTGTCGGCCGTGAAGGGCAACTGATCATAATTTTTCTGATAAGCGGAATTGACTTTTCCGGGAGTTCCGCCTGTTGTATCGTGAGACGCTTCCCATGCAGCGGAACCTTCGCACACCGACAGCGGGTCGATGCGTTCAAGCGTCCAGCCGCCCGGCTTCTTGACGTTGTTCTTGTACCAGGTATCGGCGTAAGCTACGGAGTCAACGGTTCTGTTCGTGAAGCTTTTCAGGACGATCTGATCGGATAGATTGTTGAGGGATGGCCAGGGTGATAATCCGAGTGTTCTTCCAAAAGGTTTGTATTGGGCGGTATCTGCAACCGGGCATAGGATCAGGTATTCGTCCGGCAGGATCGAGGCTTTTTTGAGTGTGCCTTTGGAGGATGGATCGCTGAGTGTCCAGCCTTCCAGATCGATGGTGTCTTTTCCGGGATTGTAGATCTCCAGGAACTCGGCAGGCGGCAAACCCACTTCAGGTGACGGATCGGCAAAGATCTCGGTGATATAAACAGTAGCGGTATCGGTCCTGACCGGCGGAGGCGGGGGCAGGGCGGGCGTTGAAAAGGAGAGCGGCGGGTGAGTAACGGGGTTGCCGCTGCAATCGGTAAGTTGCTGAATGGTTAACGAATAGCTTCCGCCCGGGAAAAAGGTCTTACTGAAGGTGAGTGATACCTGCTTCAGATCTTCACTGACGGCAGATACGCTGATGATTCCGGCGGGTGGTGAAAGGCTGAATTTATCAGCACTTACAGATGACCGGCCGACCGGCTTGTTCAGGTAGACGATCAGCGTAGTGTCGGCCATTCGGCGTAGGCTGTCGGCCGTGAAGGGCAACTGATCATAATTTTTCTGATAAGCGGAATTGACTTTTCCGGGAGTTCCGCCTGTTGTATCGTGAGACGCTTCCCATGCAGCGGAACCTTCGCACACCGACAGCGGGTCGATGCGTTCGAGCGTCCAGCCGCCCGACTTCTTGACGTTGTTCTTGTACCAGGTATCGGCGTAGCTTACCTGGCTGATGATGGTGCCCTGGCGGTTTCGGAGTGTTAGCTTGTCGCCGCTGTTGTTTAACGATGGCCATGGGGCGACTCCGATCACGTAACCAAACTTTTTAAATTCAGCGGTATCGGCTTTGGCGCAGAGAATAATGTATCCATTCGCTCTGATGCTGTCTGCGCTGAAGGTGTATGTGCTTGTTGTATCACTATACGTCCATCCTTCCAGTTTAAGGGGCTGATCTGTTGTGTTCCATAGTTCAATGAATTCTACGGAAGGAAGATCGATCTGAGGATTCGGGTCGGCGAAGATCTCATTGATGACCACATCGTTCTTTTTCGCTGTATATGGCTTGACGAAATTGAACGCTGCTGTATTCTCTATGCTGATAATGTTGCCATTCAGATCTTTGATGCCGGAAACCGAAAGTAAATACTGGCCGGTCTGCAGACTTTCAGCTACCTGAAGCTGATAGATATTCGGCCTCGATGTAGTTTTTATTGTGGCGGGACCGGCTGACGGGTTCAGCATGTAATTTGCGGGATTTTTGGCCGTCATGCTGTCGACATCTTCATCGAAAGCAGCTTCGATGGTCATGCTGTCGATCGCGTTCACTGAAGCGAGCTTAGGAGGTGTGGTATCGGCTACCAGCGGTTGTATTCTAAAATCGTCAAAGAAGTGTTTTTGAATGAATGAGGTGGTTGATTGCTGTACCAGTATTCCGAAATGGGAAGAAGTCCGGAAGCTGGTATCGAGGGTCTCGCCTTCTTTAAAAAACGATGTTCCTGTACCGGTAACGTCTCTTTCAAGGGTGAACATGTTTCCGGATCGGGTAACCCTGACCTTTAGTGTGTTGTTTGAGTGGTTTAGGATGCCATTCACACCGTCAATTATTTTCTCGCTGGTTGCGGCGTTTCCGCTTCTTTTATACAGACTGATCTCATCATTGGCACTTCCCAGCCTGATAAAATATCCGTTAAGACTGTCGCTTTTAAGGTCTGCATGGTCTGAAACGAGATAAATGTCGACCGTGTTTGGACCCGAAGTGTTGAATTTCAGGTTGCACCAGAATTCCCAGAAGCAATCGTTAGCTAGTGAACTTGTTGTGCTGAGGTAAAAACTGCTGTTCGTAATCGTTGAATTCGAGCGAAGCTGTTCGGAAACAATAATGAAGTCATTACCTGCGTTACTTCCGCTCCAGGTTGGGTGAACTGTAAAATTGCCGTCAGAAAAGCTTTCATGAAGTTGTGAAAACGCAATTTTGGTCGTAAAGAACAGTAAAAAGAGTAAACATTTTTTCATATTTGCCCCTCCATTTGAAAATTAAGATACAAATAATCAAGTAATTAAAATGAAAGTCGCAGTTGTAGGCGCTACCGGCCTTGTGGGTTCGGTGATGTTAAAAGTTTTAGCAGAGCGCAATTTCCCAGTTAGTGAATTGATTCCGGTGGCATCAGCAAAGAGTGTTGGTAAGGAGATCGAATTCAAGGGTAAGAAGTACAAAGTGGTGACTATTAATGAAGCAATAGCTCAAAAGCCTGATGTGGCTTTATTTTCTGCCGGCGGCAGTACCTCTCTCGAGCAAGCGCCGCTTTTTGCTGAAGCCGGTACTACGGTGATCGATAATTCATCGGCCTGGCGTATGGATCCATCCAAAAAGCTGGTGGTTCCGGAAGTGAACGCTGAAGTACTAGGTGCAGAAGACAAGATCATTGCAAATCCCAATTGCTCAACGATTCAAATGGTCGTGGTCTTGAAACCGCTTCATGAGAAATATAAGATCAAACGGGTAGTGGTGTCTACCTATCAGTCGGTAACCGGCACGGGTGTTAAGGCGGTTGACCAGATGATGAATGAACGTAAAGGTATTTCCGATGGCCCCATGGCCTACGCCTATCCGATAGATCTCAACGTGATCCCTCAGATCGATGTTTTTATGGATAACGGTTATACGAAAGAAGAGATGAAGATGATCCTTGAAACCAACAAGATCATGGGTGATGATTCTATCCGGGTGACCGCTACCACTGTTCGTATCCCGGTCATGGGCGGACATTCGGAGTCGGTTAATATCGAGTTTGAGAATGACTTCGATCTGAGTGAAGTGCGCAGCTTACTCGAAAAACAGAACGGAATTATAGTTGTAGATAACCCCTCCACGCAGCAATACCCAATGCCCAGGGATGCCCACGGAAAGGATGAGGTTTTTGTGGGACGCATCCGTCGGGACGAGTCACATCCGAATACCTTAAACTTGTGGATCGTCGCTGATAACCTCCGAAAAGGAGCGGCAACCAACGCAGTGCAAATTGCGGAGCATCTGCTGGAAAAGGGGTTGCTGGGTTGATCTTCCGGAAAATTGACAGGAAGGGAGCACTTATGTGTTCCCTTTTTTATTGAATGATTTTTATTTTTATCGAATGAACATACGCTTAATATTTATCCTTCTGCTTAGTGCGGTACCGGGCTTCGCTCAAAATCTTTCTCAACAGATAGCAAAGGCCTACTCTGCTTTTGAAACCGATCCGCAGTTAAAGTACGGGGTCAGCTCATTGACGGTGTTAAACGCAAAGACCGGCGAGGTGCTGTTCTCAAAAAATGAAGACGTGGGACTGGCGTCGGCGTCTACGTTAAAAACGGTAACTGCCGCCACCGCCTATTACCTGCTTGGTTCGGATTTTACCTGGCAAACCACAATGGGCTATACCGGGCGTATCGAAAACGGCACGCTGAACGGCGATATTATCATAAAGGGAGGAGGTGATCCAACGCTCGGCAGCTGGCGGTATCCGGGTACGAAGAATGAAGTCGTGTTCAATAAATGGGTGGAAGCCATCCGGCAGGCAGGTATTTGTAAAGTAAATGGAAAAATCATTGCCGATGACGCATTATTCGGCTCACAGACCCTGCCGACCGGTTGGTCGTGGCAGGATATGGGAAACTATTATGGTGCAGGTCCGAATTCCTTAACCTGGCATGAAAACCAGTTCGACCTGTATTTTGTGCCCGGAAGTAAGGTAGGGGATGACGCCACTTTGGTTCGGACTGAGCCGGCATTAGCTTATTTAAAAATAGTTAACGAAGTGAAAACCGGTAGACCTGGCAGCGGCGATAACGTGTATGTGTATTCCGCACCTTATTCGGAGGTGATCTATTTAAGAGGGACCTACGGAATCGACCTGAAGAAGGTGATCGGCGGTTCGGTCCCTGATCCGGCTTTTGAGCTGGCCGCTAATCTTCAGGACACCTTGGGAAAGCTTAACATAACCGTTGCTAACGCACCGTCTACAGCCAGGCAGCTTGCGTTCGAGAAGAGAAACGTTCCGGTAATTGAAAAGGTTCTTAACGTTCATACCTCCCCGGCTTTATCCGAGGTGAACTACTGGTTCAATCAGAAAAGTATCAATCTGTACGGCGAGCACTTACTGAAAACATTAGCCTGGAAGCATGGCAAACAACCGGCTACACCGGAAGGTGTAAGGGTTTTGCAACATTTCTGGAAAGAAAAGCTGGGACTGGATCCTGACGCTATCAATATTATGGATGGCAGCGGCCTCTCCGCCGGAAACCGGATCACGACATCGGCAATGGCAAGAATTCTTCAGTCCATAAAAGCTGAGCCGTGGTTCGCCAGCTTTTATGAGGGACTTCCGGTATATAACAATATGAAGATGAAGAGCGGAACAATAAATGACGTTCTCGGATATACGGGATATCACACATCCTCTGCAGGGGAGCCGGTTGTATTTTCTTTTCTGGTGAACAATTATAACGGAAGCGCATCGGCCGTCCGGCAAAAGATGTTCAAGGTGCTGGACACCCTGAAATAAAAATGGAAAGACTGCCTGCCGGCAGCCTTTCCATTTTTATTGAGGGATCACTCCGCGTTGATGCTTAAATATGATCGTGAGTGTAATTCCGGCATTTTGGGCTGTGGTTATTTCTGAAGATCATCCACAATCCTGCGCCGATAAGCATCGCGGGCCATACTATGGAAAAGTTTATCGGCAGAAAGTACCGGTCAGTCAGAAAAACGAATCCAATAAATAACAGGACGAAGGCTCCCGGTTTCTTAAACTGATGCTTGACGCCCGATATAAGTCCGATCGCAATTAATAGCATCGGCCAGCTGAGTACCCAGTCGGGAAGGTGGGTGCCTAAATTGTCCAGCAATAGAATACCTCCGACTACTATCAAGATGGCTCCGGTCATTACCTTGCCTGCTGCGGAACCGTTTGTGCTTAAATTCTTCATGTCCTTTAATTTTAAATCAAAGATATCTTCATGTCTATCCTGCCTCAATCACAAGATGGCAGACAAAAGCAATTAGTCGGTAAAACAGCTTTTTCTTTCGGTAAAAGTGCGGCCGGTATATGAGGTTGCTGTAATTTTTGAAAACAACTGATTATAGTGCAACTGTTATAATAAAAAGGAGGTTTTTATGAGCGTAGTACAACAAGTAGAGCATTGGGGTGATGTACATCATGCTAAATGGCTGGATATCGTTCGGATCGTTTTGGGGATAATTATTCTCAGCAAGGGTATTTCGTTTATCAGTGATACAGAAGCGCAGCAGGATTGGCTGATTCAAAACAGTCAGTATCAGTTTAGCGGAATGATGGCGATGGCGGTGATCCATATTGTTGCATTTGCCCACCTGGTGGGCGGATTGCTGATCATTATGGGACTGGTAACCAGATTTGCCTGCGTCGTGCAGATCCCGATACTTTTGGGAGCTATATTTTTCGTGAACCTTACCAGGGGGTTTTCACCGCTTAATTCTGAACTGTGGCTTTCGATCATAGTTCTGATGCTCCTCATTTTGTTCTGGATCGTGGGCTCCGGTCCATATTCTGTCGATCACTGGATGAAGCATCACAGGGCCAGGTAAACATTAGTTTTCGGTCATTGAAAAGCGGCCTTCGTTTCGGGGAGCCGCTTTCTTTTTATACCTTGGAATTTCGCTGGCTATGATCCTTCTTTATCTGATTTTTGTTTTTCTTGTACTTCGCTTTACCGTAACGCTGTTCAATTTCATATCTAATCCAAAGCTCACTCCTACCGTGAGGCGATACCCGGATCTGGTGTCAGTTTTGATCCCGGTCAGGAATAATGGCAGCAGCATCCTTAGGTTATTAACATCGATAAAGCAACAAGACCATGGTAATTATGAGGTTTTGATCTATGACTACGGGTCGCAGGACAACACTTCGGACGTGTGTTCAAAATTCTGTCTGGAGAATGAACGGTTCAGGATGCTGCCCCAAAAAGATCTGCCGGTTGGCTGGCAGCGAAAGAATTTCGCCTCTCACCAGCTTGCAAAAGAAAGTGCGGGGGATTATCTGATGTTTCTGGATGCCAGGACGTCAGTTACTGACGGGTTGGTCAGTAGCGCTATTCATCGCATGAAACAGCTTGACTTGTCTTTGCTAAGCTTGTTTGCCGATCAGGAAATGAGAAGCTTCGGAGAACGCCTCGTTATTCCCCTGCAGCATTATCTCTTACTCAATCTGTTGCCACTTCGATTGGTTCGCCTGTCTCAGAATGCTTCCTTTGCGGCGGCAAGCGGACAGTTTATGATGTTTGATGCGCCTGCCTACCGCATCAATCTGTGGCATGAAACGGTAAAAGGCAGGTCGCCGGAAGAGACAGAGATCGTGCGACTGGTAAAAGGTTACGGAGAACGCGCCGAAACGCTGCTTGGCAACGGATTTATTTCTTCGCGGCCCGGACAAAATTTCGGAGACGCGGTTAATGAGTTAAGTTCAAACATACTTCCGGGTTTCAGCAACAGTGTTATTGCTTTACTTTTATATGTTTTCCTGGTTGTGATTGCTCCGGTGGCCATATATACTTATCTCGACCTTGAGCTGCTGTTTTTTGCCATCACCTTAATTGTCCTGAGCCGGATAATGATCTCGTTCTCTGGCAGACAAAACCCCTGGTTCAATGTTCTTCTGCATCCGCTGCAAATGGCGGTCCTGGCTCTTGCCTCAGTTCTGGCCATTCAGAAGTATCTGATGAAACAGTCCGTCTGGCGTCAGCGAAGAAAACTTTAGTTTGGCCTTTCTGATTTGGGCTATCTGATAAACTATTTTGTAATTTTGCATTACGGAAGCGATAAATAAGTATGGGCAATTACAACCTTCAAGTGAGCATCGACAGGGATTCAGGGTTTTGTTTTGGTGTGGTTTATGCTATTGATATGGCCGAAGAGATCCTCGACCGGGAAGGGCATTTGTATTGCCTGGGTGATATTGTGCATAACGATGAAGAAGTTGAGCGGCTTAAATCAAAAGGTCTTCGGATCATAAACCATGAAGATCTGAAGTCGCTGCATAATGTCAAGGTATTGATCCGTGCTCATGGAGAAGCGCCGGAAACATACAGGACAGCCCTCGACAATAATATTTTGCTGATTGACGCCTCATGTCCGGTTGTTTTGAAGCTGCAGAACCGGATCAAGAACTCACACGATTCGAACGAGAAGATCCTGATCTTTGGAAAGCATGGACATGCTGAAGTGATCGGACTTTCAGGGCAGACAAATAATGAGGCAATTGTTTTTCAGGATATCAATGAGCTTGAGGACGTTGATCTCCCAAATCGCTTTACTCTTTACAGCCAGACCACGAAAAGTACGGATAAGTTTTACAAGATCAAGGATGAACTTATCGGTCGCGGATATGAGGTGAAAGCCAACGATACCATTTGCCGCCAGGTTTCTAACCGCGACGAGGAACTGCGTAATTTTGTCCGGAATTTTGATAAGATCGTCTTTGTATCGGGTAAAAAATCATCCAATGGTAAGGTACTATACGAGGTTTGTAAACAATATAATGCAAATACGTTTTTTATTTCGAATCCTGAAGAGCTTAGCAGCAGCATGTTCGACCCTAAAGACAGGGTCGGGATCTGCGGTGCAACTTCAACCCCTATGTGGTTAATGGAGCAGGTGAAGCAAACTCTGGAAGCCTTTTAACTCCTCCAAAACTTTTCGTCTTCTGATTTTAAGCTTCAGAGCAAGTATCATTTCAACTTCAAATTGACGGAACAATAATCTGTTATCGTTTAAATCCTTCTATTTTTGCTGTGCATGAATACAGGTAAAAAGGGGATCTTAATTGTCAATCTCGGAACTCCGGACAGTCCTTCCGTATCCGATGTTCGAAAATATCTGGACGAGTTTCTGATGGATGGCCGGGTGATCGATATTAATCCGATCGGGCGGGCGTTACTGGTTAAAGGGATCATCGTTCCGTTTCGCGGTCCAAAATCTGCGAAAACCTATCAGAAGGTCTGGACAGAGAACGGCTCGCCATTAATGTATTATGGACTCCGGGTGGCTGAATTGCTGCAAACGAAACTGGGCGATGCTTACCATGTTGAACTCGCCATGCGGTATCAGAACCCGTCCATTGATTCGGCATTGAGAAAGTTGAAGGACGCGGGTATCAGCAGTATCAAAGTGATAGCCCTTTTTCCCCAATACGCTTCGGCAACAACGGGTTCGATCCATGATAAGGTTATGGAGATCGTCAGAACATGGCAAACTATTCCGGATATTTCCTTTGTAAATTCATTTCATGACGATGAACAGGTTATTGAAGTTTTTGCTGAGAACGGCCTCAAATACCAGCCTCAAACCTTTGATCATATCTTGTTCAGCTTCCACGGGTTACCGCAACGTCAATTGATAAAAGGCGACGATACCAAAAGACACTGCCTGCAATCTGCAGATTGCTGCGCCAGACTGACGTCAGTCAACAAGTTCTGTTATTCGGCGCAATCTTATGACACGGCCCGCTTGATTGCGGAAAAGCTTAATATCCCAAAGGAAAAATATACGGTAACTTTTCAGTCGCGCTTAGGAAAAGATCCGTGGGCGCAGCCGTATACAAGTGATGTTATTCATGACCTGGCGAAGAAAGGAGCCAGGCGCGTCCTGGTTTTTTGTCCGGCGTTCGTAGCTGACTGTCTGGAAACGATTTACGAGATCGCTGAAGAATACGATGAGGAATTCAGAGAACTTGGCGGTGAAAAGGTTCAGCTCGTCGAAAGCTTGAACGAGAGTCCAAAATGGATCGACGCTTTAGCCCGGATCGCCGTTAGCTGAGGATCCTGCTAAGAATGATTCCGGTTGCTCCCGTTTTGGAGTAAACGTATTGTTGTGCGGCAGTTCCCGCTTTTTCCAGATTGTTATTTTCAAGCAGCTTTGTAACGCAATGAGCAAGCTCGTGCTCGTCGCGGACAGAAAAGCCGCCGCCAACGCTTATGAGGTCTTTTGCTTCCTGAAACTTCTCATGTTTGGGTCCGAAAATCACCGGAAGACCAAATGCTGCAGCTTCGAGCGTATTATGTATTCCGGCTCCGAAGCCCCCGCCGATAAAAGCCACATTACCATACCGGTAAAGAGATGCAAGCATGCCGATGTTGTCGATGATCACGGTTTGCTCATCTATCGGTTGAGAACTCTCTGTTATCCGGGAATATCTGATGGCGGATGGGAATTTTTGTTCGATCATTTCGATCCGGGCCTGTTGTATCTCATGCGGCGCAACGATGAATTTCCAGTCGGGGTGCTTTGACGCCAGCCCTCGTAACAGATCTTCATCTTCCGGCCAGGTACTTCCTCCTACAAAGACCCTTTTCCCTTTGCCAAAGGCTTCGAAAATCGGAAGGTACATGGCGTTTTGGGCGTTTTCCGCCACACGGTCGAACCTGGTGTCGCCGGCAACCGTTGCATTAAAAATGCCTATGCTTTTCAATAATTCTTTACTGTCATTGGTCTGGGTAAAAAAGTGGGAAACGTAATGCAACGTTTTGCGTTGTAAGCTTCCATACCATTTGAAGAAGATCTGGTCCTTGCGAAAGATCGCAGAGATCAGGAATAAGGGAATATTTTTCTCATGCAAGGTTCTAAAATAGTGGTGCCAGAATTCATACTTCGTAAAGACAGCTATTTCAGGATTAATGAGCCGGATGAATTCGGATGCATTTTTTTGAGTGTCCAGAGGCAGATAGAACACATGATCGGCTAATGCATAGTCTTTTCGGATCTCATACCCGGACGGGGAAAAGAATGTGATAACGACCTTACTGTTGGGACGCTTTTTCTTCAACTGTTCCAACACTGGCCGGCCTTGTTCAAACTCTCCGAGTGAAGCAAAGTGGAACCAGATCGATCTCTCAGAAGTGTCGACTGCTCCGGCTACTGCACGAAATAAATTTTTGCGTCCCTCCAACCACTTCCGGGCTTTTTTGTTTTTGAGTGAGGCCAGGCGGATGAAAAGGGAGTAAATGAGAAGGCCAAGATCATACAAAAAAACCATTTATCAAGTAATTCATTATCTTCGCCGAAGATAAGCTAAATCTTATAAAAACATGAAAATAGCTGTAGTTGGCACAGGCTACGTCGGTTTGGTGACCGGCACATGTCTGGCCGAAACCGGAAACACGGTAACGTGTGTTGACATCAATGAAGAGAAAGTAAAGATGATGCAGAACGGCCAGCTTCCGATCTATGAGCCGGGACTGGAAATTCTGTTTAACCGAAATATTGAACAGGGGCGGCTGAAGTTTACCACGGGGCTGGCGGATGCGATCGAAGATGCCAGGCTGATCTTTCTGGCCTTGCCGACACCTCCGGGAGGCGATGGTTCTGCGGATCTGAGTTATGTACTGGGAGCGGCAAAAGATATTGCTAAGATCATTACGGACTATAAGGTGGTGATCACCAAATCCACTGTCCCGGTAGGTACCGCAGATAAAGTAAAGGCAGTTTTCAGCGAAAATACGGACGTAGAAGTTGATGTGGTTTCCAATCCGGAATTCCTTCGGGAAGGCGTAGCGGTAGAAGACTTCATGAAACCGGACCGTGTGGTGGTCGGAACCAGAAGCGAAAAGGCGCAGAAGCTGTTAAGCGAGTTGTATGCTCCGTATGTTCGTCAGGGCAACCCGATCATTTTCATGGATGAGCGGTCTTCTGAACTGACCAAATATGCAGCCAACTCATTTCTGGCCACCAAGATCACGTTCATGAACGAGATCGCCAATATGTGTGAACTGGTAGGAGCCGATGTTGACGCGGTTCGTCGCGGTATCGGTGCAGACGAACGCATCGGCAAGCGCTTTTTATTTCCTGGTGTAGGATACGGCGGAAGCTGCTTCCCCAAAGACGTTCAGGCGCTGGAAAAGTCCGCCTCCGAGCATAACTATGACTTCAAGATCCTGAAGTCGGTCATGGAGGTGAACCAGGAGCAGAAAGTGAAACTGGTGGATAAGCTTCGGAAATATTACAACGGTGACCTGAAAGGTAAGCGCTTTGCGCTATGGGGCCTGGCCTTCAAACCGGAAACCGACGACATCCGCGAAGCGCCTGCTTTGTATATCATTGACGAACTGGTGAAAGCAGGCGCCTCGGTTTGCGCTTTCGATCCGGAGGCGATGAATAATGTTAAGAACCTGATCGGTGATAAGATCGACTACGCCAGAAGTCAGTACGAGGCCCTTGAAGGTGCCGACGCCCTGCTGATCGTTACCGAATGGTCGGTATTCCGTACGCCTGACTTTGACAGGATCGCCGCTACGATGAAGCAGAAGGTGATCTTCGACGGCCGAAATCTGTACGATCTGCAAAAAATGATAGACTGCGGCTTCTACTACAATAGTATAGGCCGTAAAGTAATTGAAGCATGGGTGCTGGAAAACGAATATTAATTACCGGGGCAGCCGGATTTTTAGGGTCGCACCTGTGCGACCGCTTTATTAAGGAAGATTTTCATGTTATCGGAATGGATAACCTGATAACGGGTGATCTGCGAAATATTGAGCACCTGTTCAAGCTTCCTAACTTTGAATTTTATCATCACGATGTTTCGAAGTTTGTCCACGTTCCGGGCAAACTGGATTATATTTTACACTTCGCGTCTCCGGCCAGCCCGATCGACTACCTGAAGATCCCGATCCAGACGCTGAAAGTAGGATCGCTGGGGATCCATAACCTGTTGGGGCTTGCCCGGAATAAGAGATCACGGTTGCTGATCGCCTCAACATCTGAGGTGTATGGCGATCCAACGGTAAATCCGCAGCCGGAAGAATACTGGGGGAACGTTAATCCGGTTGGCCCGCGAGGGGTTTATGATGAAGCGAAACGTTTCCAGGAAGCCATCACCATGGCTTATCACACTTTCCACGGACTGGAAACGCGTATTGTACGGATTTTTAATACCTATGGCCCGAGGATGCGCCTGAACGATGGCAGGGTCCTTCCGGCGTTTATCGGACAGGCCATACGCGGCGAAGACCTGACGGTTTTCGGTGACGGCTCACAAACCCGCTCCTTCTGCTATGTGGACGATCTGGTTGAAGGGATCTACCGGTTACTGTTCTCCGACTATGTTTATCCGATGAACATCGGAAATCCGGACGAAATTACGATCAGAGAGTTCGGCGAAGAGATCATTAAACTGACGGAGACCGATCAGAAGATGGTATTCAAGCCGCTTCCTACGGACGATCCGAAACAACGCCGTCCGGATATCTCCAAAGCGAGAGAGATCCTGGGCTGGGAACCTAAGGTAAGTCGTGCCGAAGGACTGAAGATCACCTATGAGTACTTTAAGTCGCTCCCTAAGGAGCAACTTGAAAAGGTGGAACATAAGGATTTCGCAAAATATAATAAGTAATGGCGAAAGGTAAGATTTTAGTAACCGGTGGAACCGGATACATCGGATCGCATACGGTTGTTGAATTGATCGATGCCGGCTATGAGCCTGTTATTGTCGATAACTTAAGTAATTCTTCTGTCCGTATCCTGGATCAGATCGGGAAGATTACGGGAATGAAACCCCGGTTCCATCGTATCGATCTGGCGGATGAAAAGGAAACTGCGGCCTTCCTGTCGGGTCAGAAAGATATCAGTGGCGTTATCCATTTCGCGGCGTTTAAAGCCGTAGGGGAATCCGTTGCGGATCCTTTGAAATATTACCGGAATAACTTTTATTCGATGATCAACCTCCTGAATGGTTTTTCAGGAAAGGCGGTAAATTTTGTGTTTTCATCGAG
>DASWXL010000029.1:0-16449 GCA_036405495.1 Sphingobacteriaceae bacterium
GCTGCAAGGCCAAAACCTGTTCTTAATTACTAATTATTCATGTATAGATCCTGAAGTAAGTACTAATAAGGCCCGTGATAATGTGCCTTCAAGGGGTATAGATTATACGGCCTACCCAAGTGCGCGGACCTTTACCTTAAGTCTTAATGCGGGATTTTAAAAAATACAGACAAATGAAAAATCTAAATAAAATTATAATATCATTTGGAGCTCTTATACTACTGAATTCCAGTTGTACGAAGCTGGACGAAGAGCTCTACGGTTCAAGATATGTTGACGACGGCGGTGCAGTATCTGAAGCTGACCTTAACGGAGTTTACACACAGTTGAACGGTTTTTCTGACCAAGCCAATCTGTATGCGTTACTGGAGCATCCAACGGATGAAATGCTTGGACCGACGCGCGGAACGGACTGGGACGATTTTGGTATCTGGAGAAAGCTTCATCAGCATACCTGGGATCCGACCCATGGTCATGTTTTTGAAGCCTGGAATCAGTTAAACACAGGCGTTTTCAGGGCTACATCGGTGATCGAAAGAACGACTGATAATCAGATCAAAGCTGAGGCGAGCTTCCTGCGAGCGTTTTTTATGTTTTATATTGTTGACTTGTATGGGCAAGCACCGTTTCGTAATCCGGAAGATTCTCCTGAAACCAACCCCCGGGTAATGAACCGGCAGGAAGCGACAGACTTTATCATTGAAGACCTTAAGTTTGCCGAAGCAAATCTTACTAATGGAACTCCCGGCCGCGCTACAAAAGAAGCGACGCAGTTTTTACTGGCTAAAGTTTACTTGAATAAAGCCGTTTATTTTCAGGATCCAGCAACTCCGGCAGGTCCGTTCACTTTTTCGCAGGAAGATATGAACCAGGTGATTACTTATAGTAATGCTGTCATTAATTCCGGAAAATTCCAGCTGGCAGGCAACTATTACGATAATTTCAAGTGGGATAACACTACGGCTTCGCGTGAATTGATTTTTGTGCGTGAAAACACAGCAGGGGAATCTCAAAACGCCAATGCAGAGAACCGTACCAGAATGGTTCTTCACTACAATAATACTCCCGACGGCTGGAATGGCTTTACCACATTAGCTGACTTCTACAACAGCTATGAGGATGGTGATCAACGGAAGTATTCGGCCATTGACCAGGAAAGCTTTACAGCGCGAACAGGGTTAAATGCAGGATTTTTGGCCGGACAAGCGTTCGGACCCAATGCCACTCCTTTGAAAGACCGAAGCGGTCAGCCGTTGATATTTACCCCCGATGTTAATATTAACTACGCAACTGAAGCGCAGGGAATCCGGGCAATTAAGTATCCGCTTAACCCTGGCAATTTTAGTCAGAGCGGAAATGATTATGTTTTTTTCCGATATGCAGATCTGCTCCTGATGAAGGCGGAGGCTATATTAAGAGGTGGGGTAGATCCGATGGGACAAACACCTTTAAGTATCGTAAACCAGATCCGCACATTGCGTAATGCCTCGCCCGTCACTGTGGTAGACCTGGAAACGATGCTGGCTGAACGTGGCCGTGAGTTGTACTGGGAGGGCTGGAGAAGAAATGATTTGATCCGATTCGAAAAATTCAATGATCCCGTTGATCAAAGGCCCACTGAGTCGCCGGCCACCAGGGTTGTATTCCCGATCCCTCAACGGGCAGTAGATACCAATCCTAACTTAACGCAAAACGCAGGTTACTAGCTGCTATCGATAACTTTACAGGTGTAGCGGCTAATGCCGCTACACCTTTTTCTGTACTGTACTTAATGATGAGAGAAAAATTTGTACTTCTGTTCGTTACTCTTCTGGTTCTTAGTTCCTGCAGTCAAAAAAAGGATACGCTCTTTACTCTGCTCGATAATGATAATTTAGGTATAGATTTTACTAATCAGCTGAATGACCAGGACGGGACTAACGTCTTTTCGTTTCGTAATTATTACAACGGGGGCGGTGTTGCCATAGGCGACCTCAATAACGATGGCCTTAATGATATGTATTTAACCTCCAACCAGGGAGATAATCAGTTGCTCCTGAATAAAGGTAACTGGAAATTTGAAGATATCGCCGATAAAGCCGGTGTAAAAGGAACGAAGTACTGGAGCACAGGCGTTACGCTGGTTGATGTGAATGCCGACGGATGGCTGGATATCTATGTGTGCAACAGTGGTAATGCCAAAGGCGATGAGACAGAGAACGAACTGTTCATCAACCAGAAAAACGGAACGTTTAAAGAGGAAGCGAGGAAATACGGGTTGGCAGACCGGGGATTATCAACTCATGCTGTATTTTTTGATTATGACCTTGATGGCGATCTGGATTGCTATGTTCTAAACAATTCGTTCAGACCGATCGGAAGCTTCGATTTTACCCGTGATTTGAGGAGCGTTGTTGATGAGATCGGCGGTGACCGGCTGTATCGAAATGATCGCGGGGTTTATTCCAACGTGACCCTCTCTGCCGGGATATATTCCAGCGATATTGGATTTGGTCTGGGCGTATCTTCCGCAGATATCAATCTCGACGGCTATCCGGATCTTTACGTTTCCAATGATTTTTTCGAACGCGACTATCTGTACATCAACCAGAAAAACGGAACGTTTAAAGAGGAAATCCAATCGCAAACCGGCCATGTGAGCCTGGCCTCCATGGGTTCCGATATAGCCGATATCAACAACGATGGCCGGTATGACATCTTTACCACGGAAATGCTCCCCGAAAGTGACGAGCGCCTGAAACTCGTTACATCGTTCGAGACCTATGATATCGTTAAGTTAAAGCAAAAAGATGGCTACTACAACCAGTACATGCAAAACTGCCTGCAGCTGAATAACGGCAACGGTACTTTCTCTGAGATTGCTTTTTATGCCGGAATTGCGGCCACCGACTGGAGCTGGGGTGCCCTCGCTTTCGATATGGATAACGATGGCTGGAAAGACATTTTTGTTTCGAACGGCATTTATAAAGACCTTACCAACCAGGATTACATTGAATTTCTGGCCAGCAAGGAGAACATGCAAAAGATCATGGAAGGCAAAAGTTTTGATTACAAGGAATTTGCTGAAAAGATGCAATCTACTCCCATATCCAACTATGCTTATTCAAACAATAAGGATCTTACATTTTCTAATAAAGCCAAAGAGTTCGGCCTCGACGAACCATCCTTTAGTAACGGTGCAGCTTATGGTGATCTGGATAACGATGGCGATAATGATCTGGTGGTGAACAACGTCAATATGCCTCTGTTTGTGTATCAGAATACTTCCGAAAAACTTGCGAACAACTTCATGCAAATAAAACTTCAGGGGGGGGGCGCAAACCGATATGGTGTTGGCACTACAGTTAAAACATTCATTGAAGGCCATGAAATGATTTACTATCATCAGCCGGCCAGAGGGTTTCAAAGCAGTACCCCACCTAACGTTCTGACAATTGGTCTTGGGAAGAATACACAGGTTGATTCGATGCACATAATCTGGCCGAAAGGAAGGTACCAATCCCTCTATAATGTAAAAGCAAACAAGACTTATAGTTATCGTATGGCTGATGCGCAATCGCTGTTCAATTTTGCTTCCGCAGATCACAAGGCGTTCCTGGCAGAAAATACCGCTCTGCTTTTTGATCGGATCCCTTCCCATCAGGAGAATGATTTTATCGATTTCGACAACGAACGCTTAATGCTGCAGATGCTGTCAACCGAAAATCCGGCAATTGCCGTAGGCGATGTAAACAACGACGGTTTATCCGATTTTTATTTTGGCAGTTCGAAAGGGTTCAATGCCGCCATTTATGTTCAGCAATGGGAGGGACGTTTTACCGCCTACAGCCCCGCCGATTTTCAAAAGCAGAATTACCTGGAAACAGCCGGTGCCGTTTTCGGGGATTTCGACAGCGACGGTGATCAGGATCTGATCATTGCCGTCGGGGGTAACGAGGAAGAAGCCGGAACCAGCATTTATTATCCCCGTTACTTTGAGAATGACGGCACCGGTAACTTTAAGCGGATCGCTGACAAGTCGCTCCGGGTCCCGGTGAACGCTTCGGTTATTATCAAAGCTGATTATGATAAAGACGGGGATGATGACCTGTTCATCGGCGGAAGAAGCGTTCCACAGCTGTACGGATGTTCTCCGGCCTCGTATGTCATGCAAAACGATGGAAAGGGGAATTTTAAAGATCTATCGTCATCCGTATTCGGTAAGAGCAATAAGCTAGGTATGGTTACCGATGCGAAATGGGTCGATCTGGATAACAACGGATTGGATGACCTGGTGATAGCCGGTAACTGGATGGGCATCATGATTTTTAAAAATCAGGGCGGGAAGTTCAGGAAGGATCAGCAGCTCGAAAACTACAGAGGATGGTGGAGCAGCCTTGCAGTTGATGACGTTGATGGCAACGGGTATCTCGATATCATAGCAGGAAACCTCGGCCTGAATACAAAATTTACCGCTTCAGCAGATAAACCGATGACTATTTACATCAAAGATTTCGATAACAACGGAACCAAAGAATGTGTAACGTCGGTTTACCGTGGCAATAATCCATATGTTTTTCATCTCCGGCCTGATCTTGTTGGCCAGCTCCCGTCCTTCAAAAAGCGGTTTTTGCGTTATCAGGATTACGCCGGGAAGCCGTTCAACGAAATTTTTCCGGATGATATGCTCGCCGGAGCCGAAACGCATCAGATAAATTACCTGTCTTCCGCCGTTTTTCTGAACAGCCGTGGCGGACAGCTTTCCGCAAATCCTTTACCCGCCGTTGCTCAGCTCTCCGCCGTAAATTCAATTTTGTGCGAAGACATTAACCGCGACGGAAAGAAGGAACTAATTCTCGCCGGAAATTTCTACGGCTTTAAACCCGAGGTTGGCCGGTTAGACGGTAGTTACGGTACTGTTTTTCAATTTGCCAATAACGGGTTCAAATATATTCCGCCGACGGAGAGCGGACTTAAGCTAACCGGACAGGTCCGTTCATCAGCCGTTATCAGCAACCATAAAGGTGAAAGAGCGCTCCTTTTTGGTCGGAATAATGAAGCGCTTGTTGCATATAAATTAAACTGACCGATATGCAGAAGCCCGTTCTCATAAACCACCAATGCAAATCTGCCGCTTGCTTAGCTTTGCTGCTTTTATTCTTTGCCTGCCAGTCTAAAAAAGAAGAAACAGGCATTTTTCAAAAGTTTGATCAAAAGTATACAGGTGTGAATTTCGCTAATACTCTCACCGAATCAGATACGCTGAATATTCTCGACTATCTCTACTTCTACAACGGGGCCGGCGTCGCGGCTGCGGATTTCAACAATGATGGGCTTGAAGACCTGTATTTCGTTTCCAATCAATCCGACAACAAGTTATATCTTAACAAAGGGCATCTGAAATTCGAAGACATCACCCCCAAAGCCGGTGTCCAGGGTAAAGGAAACTGGAAAACTGGTGTTACTGTAGTTGATATTAACGGTGACGGTTATAAGGATATTTACCTTTCTGTCGTATCCGGTTACAAGAATTTTAAAGGCAAGAACCAGCTATATATCAATAACGGCGACCTGACCTTCACTGAACAAGCTGAGAAGTGGGGAGTTGATTTCGCCGGTCTGGCAACTCAGGCGGCTTTTTTTGATTACGATAAAGATGACGATCTCGACCTCTTCATTTTAACTCACTCGGTACACAGTACAGACACTTACGGTGATGCCCGCCAGCGATACAAATACAGTTATGCTGCAGGCGACCATCTCTTGCGGAATGATGGAAATAAGTTTGTCAATGTAACCGAAGGATCGGCAATTTACGCCTCTCCTATAGGTTATGGATTGGGTCTTGGAATCGGCGATCTCAATAATGATGGCTGGGACGATATCTATGTCAGCAACGATTTCTTCGAGCAGGATTACTACTATATCAATCAGCAGAACGGAACTTTTAAGGAAATGTTGCAGGATGCCTTTGGGCATGTCAGTCTGTTCTCGATGGGCAATGCACTTGCGGATATTAACCAGGATGGTAACCTGGACGTACTTACCACCGACATGCTCCCGGAAGATATCAAGGCATTAAAATCCAGTATCAATGATGAGCCGTTGGATATCTATAATATGGAGATCAAAAGTGGCTACTACTATCAGTACTCTAAAAATACACTCCAGCTGAACGTGGCAAACGGCCGGAAATTCGTTGACATCGGCCTTTATTCAGGGATTGCCGCAACAGATTGGACGTGGTCGCCTTTGGTGCAGGATTTTGATATGGATGGCCGAAAAGACATCTTTTTCTCCAATGGTATTAAAAAGCGGCTGACGGACCTCGACTACCTGAAGTATCTGGGCGACCCGTATGTGGCAAAAACAGCGAACGACCGCACTTTCGACCACGAAAAGATAAGTCGTATGCCCGATGGCCGTGTTCACAACTACCTTTACCGCGGTGATAGTTTCCTGCGGTTTACCGATGTCTCCAAAATAAATGATATGGACGACCTTTCTTCCTCCTCGGGTGCTGTTGCCGTTGATCTGGATAACGATGGCGATCTGGAGATCGTGACGAACAATGTTGACCAGCCGGCTTTTATCTACAAAAACAACACGATCGAAACAGGAAAGAACGATCCTTCGTTCATCAGTTACGCAGTAAAATATAAACGCGGAAACCCCGATGGAATCGGAACCAAATTTTTCCTGAAAACGCAGAATAGCGTAGATCATCAGGAAATACAAACCTCTGCAGCATTCCAAAGTAACCAGTCGCAAAAGCTTTCGTTCACTTTTGAGGCCGGTGATAAGCCTCTCGAGCTTTTGATCGTCTGGCCCGATAACTCGCATCAGGTTATTAAAGATTTCAATCTCAACTCGCTACAAAAGATCACGTACGATAAAAGCAAAGTCGCTGTCTCAAAAACCGTCATCTATAGTTTCCTGCAAGACCGGACGCAGTTTGATATTCAGGCTATCGACGCCACTTTACTTGCGCAACTCAAACCGAATGAAAGTCTTGATTTTAACTATTACTCACTGATGCCGCACAGTTATCTGGCCCATACACCTGCCATCGCTGTCGGCGACATAAATAATGACGGTTGGGATGATGTCTACGTCGGCGGCCTGGCGGGCGAACAAAAATATTTAATGATCGGCCGCACAGACGGCGAGTTTGATAGTGTAGGCGTTCCGGCATTTCAGCAATTTGAAAATCACGCAGATACAGATGCTCAGTTCGGTGATGTTGATGGCGATGGTGACCTTGATCTGCTGGTATTGACCGCCAATCATCCATTCGCGGAGAGAAAAGATTTGCTCCAGCCGCGACTGTTTATTAATGCCGGGAAGTACCAATTTCAGCAGGTCGTCTTACCTGCCATTACATCTCAAACAAATAAAATTTGTTTTACAGATTTTAATGCCGACGGCCTCCCCGACATTCTCATAACCGGCACCGTGTCCTTCAGGAATTATACCGATCCTGCCAGGATTTATCTGCTTATTAACAAAGATAACGGCAGGTTTGAACATGCTTCTCAAAATCTGTTTGCCGATCTTTCAAAGCTCAACCATATCAAGAATGTCACCTGCGCTGACCTTAACAACGATGGGAGGGAAGATCTTGTGGTAGCCGCCGAATGGCACCCCGTCTCAATATTTCTAAACAACGGCAAGCAATACAAGAAGTGGGGGTCTCAACAATTAGACACTTTACTTGGGTGGTGGCAAACCGTAACAGTTGCCGATTTTGATAATGATGGTAAGCCAGATCTGCTTGCCGGCAACTGGGGTGAAAACAACAAGTTCAACGTAGCCGGAAGCCGTCCGCTTTATGCGTTTAACAACGATCTGGATAACGACCTCAGGAACGATCTTATTCTCTCGTACAACTACAAAAGCAAGTACTATCCGTTCCGGCCCAAAAGCGATCTTGAGCAGGAGCTGCCGTATCTGAAAAAAGAATGGCTCGGCTACTTAAAAATGGCCGACAAAACCACCGAGGAAGTCTTTAAAGACAAACTCGAGCACCGATCCCGCCTTACAGCAAACAGCTTTAAGAGTATTCTTGTCAGCGATGTAATGAATGCTGCAAAAGTCACCGAGCTGCCTTATTTAGTACAACAGGCACCCCTTCTTTCAGTTGCCCGGTCAAATAACGGGTGGCTTTTCAACGGAAATTTTTCGGGAGTTATTCCTTACGAAGGCAGATACGATGCTGTAGGGTTGATAAGTCTCCGGTATGATACTTCAAAAGCATCGTTCTCAAAGCCGAAATACTGGATCAATCCCCATTTTAATTTTCAACAAATGGAGTTTATCCGACCCATAAAACAAGGGCAGGGCAGCAGTTGGATCGCGCTTACTTATGATGGCAAACTTCTGAAACTCTCCGAAATGGAAGGCGCGCTTTTGGCTAAAAAATAGGATAATACAACTCGGTTATCCATTTCGATGTGTCCGGTTCCGTCATGCGGTTGCTAATGAATTTCTGAAACGGAATGGCCGGCGATATATGGCGCATGTCCCTCACATAATTGCTCATTTCAAGCATTGCATGGTCAACCGTAGCCTTTCCGCCGTTCACAGTAGCGATCAGAATATTTCCCGGTACCAGGCTTTTGAACCGTATGTTCCCGAAATTCTGAGCTTTCCTCTTAACAGGAATTGCCACCATAATACTATATTGTCGATTTTCCAAACGTGTAACATTCACCATCGGATAGCCGTTTTTGTCAATACCCATTTTCTGCGTGTGCTTCAGTAACGAATTGATTAGGTCATAGATAGCATTTGTCGACGGGTATTCACGTGAAGTACTACTGATCACTGCAACCACTGTATCCTTTACCTTGCTGTATTCAATGCCGATGCCGTAAATATTTTCTTTGTTACCGGTGAATTTTTGAAAATGTTGCAACACCGCCTTCATCGCTCTTTCTATGTTCCGGGCCTTCTGGTATTCCCGTATCCGCCAAACCGGATTTAAACTCAGCGCATGATCAAACTGCCACCTTACAACCGTTATGTTTTTATCTATAGCACTAAAATTGAGCAGGCCGTTTACCGTCAGATCCCCCTGTTTTATCGCCGTGGCAACATAACTGTTCGTGAATTTTTCAACGCGAAAACCAACATCTCCATAAGAGAACACATCATTCCCGGCTGGCTCAGAAGGCCACCAGCTTTTCCAGCCTCCATTAAAAAGAAGCAACCTGGTGACCGCTGCCTCCGGCACTTCAACCGTTACCGAATTCGATATCCGGAGCAGGTTTGGGACCGCCAGATACAACCAGCCCAGGGCTGCAACCAGAAAAGCTGTTACTATCCAGATCAGTTTTTTCATCACCGTTAACCTCGCCTTAAAAACTAAATTAAAAGATTTCAGAAGTATAGGCAGTAAACAACCTTTTGTCGTTTTTGATTGTTATTTAAAAGACAAAGATCGGGTAGCGTTCAGAAAAACTTTAACCAGAACCGGTGAATGGCTAAAAAACTACTTACGCTTAGCTGCTTTCTTTTTTTGTTTATACAGGTATTTGCGCAGGGAAAGATCGACCCCTGGAGCGTAACCGCAAATAAAATAGATGCCGCTAATTATTTCGGGGTAACAGTTGCAAACGGCATGATCGGGATTGTCTCTTCGCCCGAACCGTTCAAAGTCAAAAACGTGGTTCTCGCCGGAGCTTATGATCTGTATGGACGCGGTCGTGTAAGCAACTTTTTGAGCAGCTTCAACCTGCTCAATATGAACTTCGATATTAACGGGCGCAGGCTCGACGGCAAATCGGTTAAAAACCTCACGCAGAAGCTGGATATGCGTCATGCATCGTTCACCACTTGGTTCGATTACGCTGATCTCGCCACCGTAACTTATACTTATTACTCGCTCCGTCAAATGCCCTTCACTGTATTAATGGACGTTACCATTACGGCTAAAAGCGATATCACCATCACTCCTTCCAGTGTCATGGAAGCGCCCGATGCACTTAAAGATGTCCAGAATTATTATAACGAGATCGACCGCCCGCACGTGGTCATCGGCTTGTTGTCCTCATCGGCCAGAAGCCCTACCGGAAAGCTTCAGCTCTGCGCTTCCACATCATTCCTCTTCACCGAAAGCCATGGAAATGAACCTCGGGTGATCCACGAGATGTGGGATACCAATATGCACTCGATGAAATTCAGCAAGAAGGTTGCCGGCGGACAAACCTACCGGTTTGCCATTGCCGGTACTTCCATCACCTCTGCTCATCACGATGATCCCCTGAATGAAGCGGAGCGTTTAACGATTTTCGCAAAGCTTGAAGGTCGCGACCGTTTACTTGGTTTTCATGAAAAAGCCTGGGATGACCTGTGGAAAAGCGATATTCAGATCGAGGGGGATGAACAGGCACAGCAGGACGTCCGCAGCATGTTATACCATTTATATTCCTTTTCTCGTGCCGGAACTGCTCTGTCTCCGTCTCCGATGGGACTTTCCGGCTTAGGTTACAATGGCCACATTTTTTGGGATACGGAAGTCTGGATGTTTCCGCCCTTACTCGTCCTGCAGCCGGATATTGCGAGATCATTGGTCGAGTACCGTTTCCAGCGCCTCGAAGCCGCCAGACGAAACGCTTTTGCGCATGGTTACAAAGGTGCCATGTTTCCGTGGGAAAGTGCTGATACCGGCGTAGAGGTAACACCTGTTTGGGCTTTAAGCGGTCCGTTTGAGCACCATATCACCGCCTGTGTGGCGTTAGCCGCATGGAACTACTATGCCGTAACCCAGGATAAAACCTGGCTTCGTGATCGGGGATGGCCCATTCTTTCGGCTACCGCCGATTTCTGGACAAGCCGTGTGGAGCGAAACGGTCCGGGGAAGTACGACATTAAAAATGTTGTCGCCGCTGATGAGTGGGCCGAAAACGTCGATAATAACGCCTTCACCAATGCCGCGGCAAAAGTTAACCTCGAAAATGCCACCGCTGCAGCTAAGATCTTAGGGCTTGATCCCGATGCTGACTGGATGCATGTAGCGCAGAATATTCCGATCCTGAAGTTCGCCAACGGCGTGACGCAAGAGCATGCAACCTATAAAGGCGAAGGAATCAAGCAGGCCGATGTCAACCTGCTGCCTTATCCCCTGAAAGTAATCTCAGATCCGGTACAGATCAGGAAAGACCTGGAATATTACGAAACACGGGTGCCTGACGAAGGAACACCAGCTATGACCCAGGCCATTTTCGCTTTGCTTTATGCCCGTTTGGGGAATGCCGATAAAGCCTATCATTTCTTTAAGGATGCCTATGAGCCTAACCTCAATCCGCCGTTCAGGGTAATTGCCGAAACCAAAGGCGGTACCAATCCATATTTTGCCACGGGAGCCGGAGGCGTTTTGCAAAGTGTACTGATGGGCTTTGGCGGGTTGGATATCACACCCAAAGGAATCGTTCAGCTAAAAAGTGCGCTGCCTCCCAAATGGAAGTCGCTAAAAATTACCGGTGTGGGCCCCGGGGAAAAAACATATACCGTAACCAATTGAAGAAGATCGCTGCCACCGGCCTGCTCATGGTTTTCCTGTTCAATATAATAGGATACAGGATTTTTTTTTATTACCTCGAACGCGAAGCGGATCTTCGTTTCGAAGCAAAGCTCGAAACCTTTTCGCATCTGGATAAAGGACTTATCACAGTCAAAATTCCCATAAATCTGCCATACCAGCTCAACTGGAAGAGTTTTGAAAGAGTAGACGGCGAGGTCTACGTTAAGGGTAAGGTTTACCGGTATGTTAAGCAGAAGGTATATCGAGATACGCTCATTCTGCTTTGCATCAACGACAAGGAAAAAACCGCTATTCAAAAGTACGGCGCAGAGTACTTTCAGAAAGTAAATGATCTCGCCACCGAAACGAATAAAAAGCCTGTTATTAAAAATCCTAAACTCGATTTCTTTGAAGCGATTGAGCTTTTGTTTAATCCATTGTATGCGTCTGTAGTTTCGTACAGCACATATCATGAACGCTTACACCCTTTGGTAGCTTCTCATAAAAGAAAAATTCCGCCACGCCCGGTCGGCCTTCCCGTCTGACAGATGCATCCTGCTGTGGGGCAGATGTGTTTCAACTGTCTGACAAAGGTGTCCGCTCGGGCAGAAGCACCCGACTGTCCGGCAGAAGTGTACCGCTGTCTGATAGTAGCTGTTAACAGCTGCGAAAAGATCTTCCAACCTGTTGAATTTTTTACGAACAGAAACTATTCATTATGAAACGATTTTTATTACCCGTTGCAGCGGTATTGCTCATGATATCCTCCTGCACCACCAAGAATTATACCCGGGTTGTTCATGATCCGGCTTTATACCGCGAAAGCGTTAAAAAGCTGAACGATATCATCCTGGAAAATAATTTCCCCCCAATGATCGCCTCCCGCAATTACGCTTATGCTAACATTGCCGCCTTCGAGGTGATCGCCGCAGGCGATCAAGAAAATTATAATTCCCTTGCCGGACAGATCAGGCATCTTACCGGCGCTCCTAAACCGCCACAAGACGAACCGGTTGATTATCACTTCGCGGCCCTCCTTGCATTTTGCACCGTCGGCAATGCCGTAACCTTCCCCGAAGGCAGTATGAATGAATATGTCAGCAATCTGAAAGCAACTGCAAAAGACGCAGGGATGCCTGCTGCGGTGTTCAAAAGCACTGTAGCTTACGCTGATGCCGTTGCTAAACATGTTCTTATGTGGAGCAAAGGCGACAACTACGCTCAAACCCGCTCGGCAAGTAAGCACGTGATCAAAGATGAAGATGGCCTCTGGATCCCAACGCCGACAATGTATGCGCCTGCGCTCGAGCCGCATTGGTCCACAATCCGCCCGCTTGTCCTCGATTCGGCATCCCAGATTATTGCTGCCTTGCCACCGGCTTTCGATATCAAAGATATCAAAAGCCCATTCTACACAGGCGTATTAGAGGTAAAGAACACAGGCGATAACTTAACGGATGAGCAGAAGCATATTGCCGATTTCTGGGATGATAATCCCTTTAAAATGAATGTTGTCGGTCACGTTTCCTTTGCCACCAAAAAGTTTTCGCCCGGTGGTCACTGGATGAACATCGTCGGCATTGCATCACAAAAATCCAATGCCGACTTCAATAGTACCGTTGCTGCCTACACACAAACAGCAATAGCGCTGTTCGATGGCTTCATCAGTTGCTGGTACATGAAGTACCACACCAACTACGTAAGGCCTGAAACAGTCATCAACAAACATTTTGATCCCGAGTGGCGCCCTTATATTCAAACTCCGCCTTTCCCGGAATACACCAGCGGTCATGGCGTAATTTCCGCTGCGGTTGCCGAAACACTAACGCAGACTTTCGGCGATGATTTCGCCTTTACCGACACATCGTTAAGGGAATTCGGCATCGCCGACAGGTCTTTTAAATCTTTTCGCGAGGCAGCTGTCGAAGCCGGAATGTCGCGGGTTTATGGTGGCATCCACTACGGTTTTACAGCTAAAGAAAGCTATACGCAGGGCATGCTCGTGGGCCAGCTGGTGGCAACCCGGCTCGATTTCAGAAAGCCTCAGCCAATTAAAGCAAGCCGATAACAAATCAACCTGACAAACAATGAAAAACTTTATACTATTTCTTGTGATGTGTCTGTTCTTGAACGAGGCATTTTCACAAGGCTGCGTTGCAATACGCAGTAATGGCAGTGTATGCACCGTAGAACATGCTATGGACGATACTACAGTAAAAGGATGGCAGTTAAACTCTGCTTACAGATATTTCAAATCGTTTCGCCATTTCCGCGGTAACCACGAAGAACCACAGCGCCTTATCGATAATACCGAGGTAATCAACTGGCAAAGTACCCTGGATGTGACTCTTATCCGGCAGTTGAATAACCGCTGGAGCTTAAGCCTGGGCGTTCCTGTTATTGTTAACAAGCGTTCATCGCTTTATGAGCACGGCCGGACCGAACGTCACAACAGCAGTTCAAAAGGTATAGGCGATGTCCGTGTTATTGCCAACCGGTGGATGTTAAACCCTGCGAAAGCGGCAAAAGGTAACTTTCAGTTTGGCCTTGGGGTCAAGTTCCCTACCGGGAACGCCGGAGCCACTGACGAGTTCTTCAATGTAGGGCCTGACCAAACCAGTCAGGTGCGCCCGGTAGATCAGTCCATCCAGCCCGGCGACGGCGGAGTTGGTGTCGTCACCGAACTGAACGGCTATTTCAGCATCAGCAGCCAGTTAAGTGCCTACAGCAACTTGTTTTATCTGATCAATCCCCGCGAGCAAAACGGCGTACGCACTTTTCGGGAAACTCTGTCGCCACGGCTCGCCAACGAAGCCATAATGAGTGTCCCCGACCAGTACATGGCCCGGGTGGGAGTAAACTACGCCTTCGAAAATAAATGGAAACCTTTATCAGTTGCCGCAGGCGGCCGTATTGAGGGTATTCCCGTTTATGATCTGATTGGCGGCAGCGATGGTTTCCGCCGGCCCGGCTATGTTGTGTCGGTTGAACCTGCATTTAACTACCAGTATAAAAAATTCAACTTTTTTGCCGTCGTACCTGTTGCTTTAAGCAGAAACCGCTTGCAAAGCATCACCGATAAAGAAAGCTCTGTAACAACGGGAACTTTTGTTCAGGGCGATGCCGCTTTTGCGGACTACGTAGTCAATCTCGGTTTCACTGTTAAGTTTTAACATCGGATGAGAGTGCTTCTGGTAAGATGTTATCTGAAGCGCTTTCATCTTTAAAACAAGCTGCATGAAAAGATTTACCTCTGTACTGTTTCTTCTTTGGGTCGTTTCAATAAGCGCCTTCTCTCAGTCCGTCAAAACACCCGATCAGATCTACAAAGAGCTTTTTGTGGATGTTCAGATGAAAAGGATATTTCCTGATAACAAAACTTTTGTGGATTGCGTCCCGAAAAGAGATCCGGAAGCCATTCTGGCCGATTACAGAAAAAGCAGGAACGGAAGTACCTTTTCACTCAAGCGTTTTGTAGAAGGCAACTTTCAAATTCCTGCAAGCCCAACCTCGACCTACAAATCAGATACATCTGTCAGCGTCAAAACACATATCAATGAACTTTGGAGCTTACTCCATCGCAAACCAGACGTTGCCGTTTCCGGCAGTTCATTACTGCCTCTTCCATATTCGTATATCGTGCCTGGCGGGCGCTTTCGCGAGATATATTATTGGGATTCTTACTTTACCATGCTCGGCTTACAGGAAAGCAAACAGTTCGACCTGATAGACGATATGGTTAAAAACTTCGCGTATCTTATTGATGAGTATGGCCATATTCCGAACGGGAACCGAACCTATTATCTCAGCCGGTCGCAGCCGCCATTTTTTTCTTTAATGGTTGGTTTGTTAGCCGGGGCAAAGGGCGACAGCATTTATAACGAATACCTTCCTGCGCTGGAAAAGGAATACAGCTATTGGATGCAGGCCAATCAGAAAAAGTTAGACGCCTATTCGGCGGATCGATGTGTTGTCCGGGTTGACACGTTCATCGTTAATCGAAACTGGGATGCTTCACCTACGCCGCGACAGGAAAGCTATTATGAAGATGTACAAACGGCTAAGAGGTCGAAGCGAAGTCCGCCGGTGGTGTACCTGAACCTTCGGTCCAGTGCCACAAGCGGATGGGATTTTTGCAGCCGCTGGTTTGGTGACACAGAAAACCTCGAAACGATCAAAACCATTGATATTGTCCCTGTCGATCTCAACAGCCTCATGTATAATTTGGAAAACATACTTTACACCATTTATCAGAGTAATGGCGATAGTCGAAAGGCGGCGTTCTATAAACAAAAAAGCATCGCCCGAAAGAATTTCATCGATCAATATTGCTGGAATGAACGTGACGGAGTTTATTATGATTATGACTTCCGTTCCAAGCGGCAGATCAAAGTTCCTTCGCTGGCCATGACCTATCCCTTGTTTGTAAAAATCGCTACTCAGCAGCAAGCAGAGGCTGTTACAACTAAGCTGAAGTCAGAGTTCCTGAAACCAGGTGGCTTCACCACCACGTTGATCAATACCGGCGAACAATGGGATGCACCTAACGGATGGGCACCCCTTCAATGGATGGCAATACGCGGTTTAGAAAACTATGAAAAAACGAGTCTGGCGTCTGAGGCGGCGAAGCGATGGGTGGCTTTGAATATTAAAGTCTTTCACAAAACCGGAAAGCTGATGGAAAAATACAATGTAGTAAACACAACGTTGGAAGCCGGGGGAGGAGAATACCCATCACAGGATGGCTTTGGATGGACAAACGGTGTTTTACTGAAACTGATGAATATGTATAATATCACAGATCGCGGTGAATGATCAGGCAAATAACAAAGAAAGCATCCCGATAGAGATGCTTTCTTGCTTAAGGAAATGTTATGTTTCCCCGCAACTCTCCCGCAGGATAGGTAGAGCTGTGAATATTAAAATACCATTTACCGGAAAGCAGT
>DASWXL010000030.1:0-4538 GCA_036405495.1 Sphingobacteriaceae bacterium
CGCCTTACTGTTTTTTCTGGCTGATACTTATTGGTTCGGGATAAATGTCAAAACCTATGTATTGGGTTTTCTTGCGCTATGCGGGGTCGCAAGTTATCTTGCTTTTATCGTTAAATGCTTCTGTCACCGCAGCAGGAGTACTATTGATGTGGCTATTCTGCATTTCATGGCTTCGGTTGTCATATTGATTTTGGCGGTATTAGTGTTGCCGTTCATCATCTTTCATGAGCTTAAAGCCGATCCCATGGCGATAAAATACACGACAATTTATGGCAGTCTGATTATTATGGGCTGGATCAGTACCCTCATTCTCGGAAAAACCTTCAAAATATTGCCCTATGTATTATGGGCTAAGCACTACCAGCGTAATTTAGCTTCGGTTGTTGTTCCCAGGCCGGCGGATCTGTTCAAAGAAGGATTATTGAAGATGCAGTTTGCTGCTTTCCTGATCTTTTTTGGTTGCTTCTTTGCCGGCCTGCTTTTTGATTCGGGCTTCTTCCTTAATTTTGGGCTGTTCAGTTTTTTAATAACATCCCTGGTTTATTTTACTAATGTGATGATAACCGTGTGGCATAAGCCTAAAAACACAGGCAAATGATGATCTTTAAATCTGCGTGTCTGTATAACGCCTTCCGCTGGGCGCTCTTCAATTTTATAATAATGGCCGCAGCTGGCGTATTGCTCCGCTATATGCAGTTGTTCCCGGCAGGCGAACTGAATTACCTTTTTATCCTTCATTCGCATTCGCATTTCGCATTCGCCGGATGGATGTTTCTTGCACTAGGCATGCTTATCGTGTTTCAGTTTTTTAGTAAGGAATGGTTTGTACAGCGCTTCCGCACAATCGCTGTCCTGACAATGATCTGTGCTTTCGGTATGCTGTTCAGCTTCGCTTATCAGGGATATAAAGCCATTTCAATTGGTTTTTCAACGATGTTCCTGCTGATCACTTACTGGTTTGCTTTCACGGTTTACCGTGATCCCGCGGTTAGAAATAACAGTATTACGGCACCGCTGATCAAAGGTGCGGTCTTTTTTCTCTGTTTGTCGTCGATAGGACCGCTCATGCTGGGCCCCATAATGGTGAGCGGTATCGAGCGCGGTACCCCCCTGTATCAAAATCCAATTTATTTTTACGTCCATTTTCAGCTGAACGGCTGGATGCTGCTAGCTTCGGTCGGTTTGCTGGCGGCCACTTATCTTAAAGCAGGTGAAATGGAAGACTTAGGATCCGTGCAGCGCTGGCTTCCCGTGTTTATACTGTCTGCTTTGCCACTCTTCGGTATCTTTACGTTTTGGGGCAAACCACCGCAATGGGTTTATTTTATCGGATATACAGGAGCTTTACTTAACATGGTAAGCTGGTTTGTTTTGGTAAGCAGATGCTCGCGATATGTTGAAAAGCTCTCAATTTTGGCGAAGACGGCTTTGCTGGCAGTTTCTTTAAAAGTAGTCCTTCAGGTGCTGATCTGCCTGCCATCTGTTGGCGACTGGGTTTTTGGGAACCGGAACCTGATCATAGGTTATGTGCACCTGATCACTTTGGGTTGCATTACCCCGGTTATCCTCGATCTGTTTGAAAAGAACGGCTTCTTCGGTAACGCAAATAATCTTAAGGTGATCCACTTCGGATACTTAGCAGTTGTCGTTTTATATCTGGGCTTGCTTTTCGGTCAGCCGCTGCTCGGATATTTCGGTATCTTAGTTCCTCATATGCAGATATGTCTGCTGGTCATCTCCGTTATGTTCGTGGTTGCCGGTCTGGCTTATTACAAGCGGGTCCGGTTCTAACAGAATCGTTTCGCCCCGGGGCAGGAGTATTTCTTAAGCTACTTCCCCAATATACCGGTCTGCCGTTCGGAAGTGCCCTGACTTTCGGGTGTATCGAAGCTCCCTCCCAGTCGCCTCATAAGGCCTTTTTCTATCAGCCAGGCATAAAAAATACAGTTATGATAACAATCACTTTTTTTCATAATAACAGTCATTCACGCCCCGGAATAGCCGGTCTACTTTTATGGCAAGTTTAAAACTTATATAAAATGAAACTCAAACTTTTAACTCCAGTCCTACTAGCAGGCATGTTCATGATCTACGCCTGTGGAGGAGGCCAACAAGAAGCGTCTACTGCTGAAGAGACGACATCCCAAACACACAGCGCTCCGGAGACAGCAGGTCCGGTAGACACAAAAGCAAAAAGCGATAGCAAAGGCGTAGGCAAGTTTACTTCTGTAGAAATTGGCCCTGTCGATGCCGGTATGGCACAGAAAGGCGAGGCTATTTTTACAAGTAAATGTTCAGCTTGCCACAAAATGACCGACGAAAAAGTGGTTGGCCCTGGTCTGGCAGGTGTTACAGAAAGACGTACGCCTGAATGGATCATGAACATGATCACCAATCCTGAAGAAATGACCAAATCTGATCCCGTAGGTCAGGCGCTTCTGGGAGAACATTTAGTTCAAATGACCTTCCAAAACGTTTCCGACGATGAGACAAGACAGATTCTGGAGTTTCTGCGTCAGAACGATGCTAAATAAAAACACTCCGATCAAAAAGATAAAAAGGTCTTAAAATCTTAAAAAGATGAAACACTTGTCACACAAATTAATCCTTCTGGCTTCGGGAGTTGCCCTGATGGGATATTCCTGCAAACCTGGTAAAGCCACCGAAACCCTGTCAGGCGATGCAGCCAAACAGGTTTACGTAGCCCCCGGTAAGTATGATGAACTTTACATGTTCGCTTCCGGCGGTTTTAGTGGCCAGGTAGCGGCTTACGGACTTCCGTCCGGTCGTTTGCTGAAAGTCATCCCGGTGTTTTCTCAGAACCCGGAGAACGGCTACGGCTATTCTGAGGAAACCAAACCGATGCTGAATACTTCTCACGGCTTTGTTCCCTGGGATGATTCTCACCACCCGCAGTTATCAAAAACTAACGGACAGGATGATGGTCGCTGGTTGTTTATTAACGGAAACAATACGCCGCGTATCGCCCGACTAAACCTGGCTACCTTCAAAACTGAAGAGATCATCGAGCTTCCGAACGTGGGGGGTAACCACGCGTCTCCGTTCTGTACTGAGAATACCGAGTATATCGTAGGGAACACACGCTTCAGTATTCCTTTGGATGCTGATAAAGACGTATCTATCAACGACTACAAACAGAAGTTCAAAGGGGCTGCATCGTTTATCAAAGTGGATAAAGAAACAGGCCGGATGAATCTGGCGTTTCAGCTGGTAATTCCGGGCTTTAACTATGACCTGGCCCGAGCCGGTAAAGGTGTTTCTAAAGACTGGATCTTCTTTTCTACCTACAATACCGAGCAGGCAAATACCATGCTGGAAGTAAACGCAAGTCAGCGCGATAAAGACTTTATCATGGCTGTAAACTGGAAAAAGGCCGAGCAGCTGATCGCTCAGGGAAAAGGTAAAAAGGTTCCTGCACGGTATGCTCACAACGTTTGGAATGAAGAAACCCACTCGGCAACGTCAACCATGAAAAATGATGTGCTGATGCTTGATGTGAAAGATCATCCTGGTATTGTGTACTATATTCCATGTCCGAAGTCTCCACACGGAGCCGATGTTAACCCAACAGGCGAATTTATTGTGGCAAGTGGAAAGCTGGCAGCTACAATTCCGGTATTCTCTTACAAAAAAATGCTGCAGGCGATAGAAAGCAAACAATTTGAAGACGCAGGTAAAGACACTGGAATTCCGGTACTGAAGTATACGGCTGTGCTCGAAGGAGAGGTTGAAAAGCCTGGTTTAGGTCCGTTACACACCGAGTTCGATGATAAAGGCTATGCTTATACCTCCATGTTTGTTTCTTCAGAGATCGTAAAATGGAAAGTAGATACCCGCGAGATCATTGACCGTATTCCTACATATTATTCAATCGGTCACTTGTCTGTACCGGGCGGCGACAACGCTAAGCCCTATGGTAAATATGTAGTGGCATTGAATAAGATCACTAAGGACAGATATCTGTCAACCGGTCCGGAGTTAACGCAGTCTGCTCAGCTGATCGACATCACCGGTAACAAGATGAAGCTTTTGCTGGATTTTCCAACTATCGGTGAGCCTCACTACGCTCAGTCGATAGCTGCAGAGAAGATCACGAAAAATCAGGTGAAATTCTTTAAGCTGGAAGAGAATAATCATCCGTTTGCTACGAAATCTGAGAAAGACGCCCGGGTTGTACGCAAAGGTAACAGGGTTGACGTGTACATGACCGCTATCCGTTCACACCTTGCACCTGATAATATTGAAGGTATCAAAGAAGGAGACGAAGTATACTTCCATGTTACCAACCTTGAGCAGGACTGGGATGTTCCGCACGGGTTTGCGATCAAAGGAGCAAACAATGCAGAGTTACTGGTTATGCCAGGTGAAACTGCAACCTTGAAATGGGTGCCGGACCGGGCTGCAATATTCCCGTTCTACTGTACAGACTTCTGTTCGGCGCTGCATCAGGAAATGTCCGGGTACCTCCGGGTTTCTCCAAAGAACAGCAACGTTCAGGTGTCTTACCGACTGGGTGA
>DASWXL010000031.1:0-16341 GCA_036405495.1 Sphingobacteriaceae bacterium
CACCAGGCTGATTGCCCACATCGTAAAGAATAACGGTTACCGGGTAGGTTATACGACGTCTGACGGGGTTTATATTCAAAACTCGCTGATGGTTGAAGGCGACACCACCGGGCCGGTTAGCGCCGAGTTTATTTTAAAGGACCCGACGGTCGAGTTTGCAGTGCTTGAAACTGCCAGAGGCGGCATCCTGCGCTCAGGCCTGGGGTTCCCGGATTGCGACATCGGCGTGCTCACCAATATTCAGGAAGACCATCTTGGCATCGATGATATTCACAGCCTCGATGATCTTGCCAGGGTAAAAAGTGTACTGATCGAAGCGGTCCACCCGGAGGGATGGGCGGTTATCAATGCCGATGACGAATACTGTGTTAAAGTAGCCGCGGCAGCGCGGTGTAACGTGGCTTATTTTTCCATGGATGAGAATAATCCGGTGGTTTTACAGCACTGCCAGAACGGATGCACTGCGGCCGTCTATGAGAATGGATTTATCACGATCAAAAAAGGCGACTGGAAGATCCGGATCGAACGGGTGACGCACGTGCCGATAACCTTCAACGGCAAGGTGGCCTTTATGATCCAGAATGCCCTTGCGGCCAGCCTGGCGGCTTTTTTATGGGGGTTTAAGATCGATGATATCAGAAGCAGCCTGGAAACGTTTGTGCCTTCAGCGGCCCATACACCCGGCCGGATGAACCTTTTCCGGCTGAAGGACTACCGGATCCTGGTGGACTATGCCCATAATCCGGAAGGCATGCGCGGATTAAAGAGCTTTCTGGAGTCGGTCAGTGCCGAGCATTTTACGGGAGTTATTCAGGGAACAGGTGACAGGAGGGATGAAGATATCCGGGAAATGGGTCGTATTGCGGCAACCATGTTCGATGATATTATCATTTGTCAGGAAAAGTATCTCCGGGGGCGTACCTATGAAGATCTGACGGGTCTGCTTGCCGATGGCATTCGGGATGTAAAACCTGATCTGGAGTTTAAGCTTATACCGAACAGCCGGGAGGCACTGGACTACCTGCTGAAAAAAGCGAAAGCCGGCGACTTTATCACCATTATCAGTGATGCCATTTCACATGCAGTGGAAACCGTGCAGCGATTGCAGGATAAAGAAGCCGGGATCAGATAAATATGCTTTTACCCGTTGGAGACGACCGCGTACAGGGCAGATATAAGCCGGTATTTACCTACCTTCTTATCCTGGTGAACTGTTATGTCTTCTGGCAGGAGTTACAGTTGAGCGAGGAAGGGCTGGAAACGCTGTTCTATAATTATGGTGCTATCCCGGAGACTATCTTGCAGGGAAGCAGGCTCCATACGGTGCTTACCAGTGTTTTTTTGCATGGCGGCTGGATGCACCTGATCAGCAACATGCTGTTTTTGTGGATCTTTGCCGAGAATATCGAAGTAACTATCGGCAACTTTCGCTTCCTGCTCTTTTACCTTGCCGGCGGGGTCTTCGCCGTACTGGTCCATTGTTTTGTGTTTGAGGACAGCCGTACCCCGTGCATAGGAGCTTCGGGCGCCATTGCGTCGACCCTGGGGGCCTATCTTGTGATGTTCCCGTCATCAAGGATCAAAATGTTTTTTTTCTTCTTTTTCTTTCGGGTTTCGGCCTTTGTTTTCCTGGGATTTTGGATATTGCAGCAGTTATTAAATGGCTGGGCGTCCCTCTATGCACAACCTGCTGATTCGGTTGACATTGGCTATTGGGCCCACATCGGCGGCTTCGGTTATGGCCTTATACGGGGTTTCTTTTACCGGCAAGAGATCAGCAAAGCATTAATAGAGTATTAGATATGGCAACAATTCCTCCTCTGGCAGAACGTATGCGACCCACTAATCTTGATGAGTACGTCGGGCAGTCACATCTGGTGGGGAAAAATGCGATACTGCGAAAAGCCATAGAAAGCGGCAACCTGCCGTCGCTCATCCTCTGGGGGCCTCCGGGTGTAGGAAAAACGACACTGGCTTTCATTATCTCGCATCAGTTACAAAGGCCTTTCTTCAGTTTGAGCGCCATCAATTCAGGCGTAAAGGATGTGCGGGAGGTTATTGAGAAAGCAGCCAGGCTGAAAGAGACGGATGAGAACCTGCCGATCCTGTTCATTGATGAGATCCACAGGTTTTCAAAATCACAACAGGATTCATTGCTCGGTGCCGTTGAGCGCGGACTGGTAACGCTGATCGGTGCCACAACCGAAAATCCTTCGTTCGAGGTGATATCGGCGCTCTTGTCCCGCTGTCAGGTCTATATTCTTAAAAATCTGAGTGAAGATGAGCTGGTGAATCTGTTGAACAACGCGCTGAAGCACGACGAATACCTCTCACAGAAGAAAGTGGTGATCAAGGAGCATGAAGCGCTTCTGCGGTTGTCAGGCGGCGATGCCCGCAGGTTACTTAACGTGCTGGAATTAGTCGTGAATGCTGATCAGGGCGGTAAAATTACGATCACAAACGACCTGGTGCTGCAGTATGTGCAGCAGAATATGGCACTTTATGATAAGGCGGGGGAACAGCACTACGATATTATTTCTGCTTTCATAAAGTCCATCCGGGGCAGTGATCCGAACGCTGCTGTTTACTGGCTTGCCCGTATGATCGCCGGTGGCGAAGATCCGTTGTTCATTGCACGGCGCTTGCTGATCCTGGCATCGGAAGACATCGGTAATGCAAATCCGAATGCATTGCTGCTGGCAAATAACTGTTTTCAGGCAGTGAATGTCATCGGGTGGCCCGAGTCGAGGATCATTTTGTCACAGACGGTCACGTACATGGCGTCGTCGCCCAAGAGCAACGCCAGTTATGAAGCCATCAACGGGGCTCAGGAGCTGGTGGCCCGAACCGGCGACCTGCCGGTACCGCTGCATATCCGGAATGCACCAACCAAACTGATGAAGAATGTCGGATATGGTAAGGATTACAAATATGCACATGCTTATGAGGGTAATTTTGCCGAACAGGAATTCTTTCCGGATAAACTGACGGGTACCAAACTTTACGATCCGGGCAACAACGCAGCTGAACAAAAATTACGTGATCGGCTAAAATCGCTTTGGAAAGAGAAGTATAAGTACTAATTTAAGCGGATGACGTTTAGATTTTTACAGCATCAGTGGAAGGCATTCTGGAGATCCAGGAATACCGGCAAGAGCGTAGCTGTTCGTATAATCCTGGGTGTTTTTATCCTTTATATTCTTTTAAACCTGCTGGTCTTATCCTTTTTTATGGATGAGATCATTGTGAAAGCCTTTCCGGGCCGGGATGTTCTGGCCGTTTTCAACAGTTATGTGCTTTATTATTTCCTGATCGATCTGCTGATGCGGTTCCAGATGCAGGAACTGCCGACATTGACCATAAAACCATATCTGCATCTGCCTATCAGGCGAAACCAGATCATAAATTTTTTGTCTTACACGTCATTATGGTCTGCGTTCAATCTGTCGCCCTTCGTGCTGGTAGTCCCTTTCATGACCAAGACGGTCTGGGCTTCACAGGGCGCTGCGGCTTTCGGTGCACTGTTGGTAGCCTTTGCAGGAATTACCCTCTTTAATCACTTCTTCAGCATGTGGCTGAAGCGGAACGTGAATCTGAATGCCTGGTATTCGCTGGGGTTCTTTGTGGTGCTGGGCATGATCGCCCTGCTTGACTTTTACTGGCATATCATATCGCTTTCGGGTTTTTCAGGAAGGATCTTCGATGGCATCATGGACCAGCCCTGGCTGGCTTCGGTCGCGGTTATGATCGGGCTGATCATGTATGGTGTCAACTACGTCTTCCTGAAGAACAATCTTTATCTGGACGAACTTCACAGCAACAAGGCCGCACAAAAAACGATCAGCGAAATCCCGTTCCTCTCCAGGTTCGGAAGTACAGGTGAACTGGTGGCCAATGAGATCAAACTTATTCTGCGAAACAAGCGACCGCGGTCGGCCTTCTTAATGAGTTTCATGTTCCTGGCCTATGGTCTGATATTTTACCGAAATCCGTCTTTTGGCTCCGACTACGGCATTTACATTTTCTGTGGCATGTTCATGACCGGTATCTTTATAATCAATTATGGTCAGTTCATGTTCAGCTGGCAGAGCGGGCATTTTGACGGTATACTGTCGTCGCGCATCGATATTTACGATTTTTTCCGGTCGAAGATCCTGCTGTTTACGCTGGTATCAACGGTTAATTTTCTCCTGACTATTCCGTACGTGGTTTTAGGATGGAAGGTGCTGATCACCCACTTTGTGATGTATGTCTGGAACGTGGGTATCAATACGCTGATCGTGCTGTTTTTTGCCAACCGGAATTATAAGAGGATCGATCTGTCGAAGAGCGCATCTTTTAACTGGGAAGGAGTGGGTGCAACGCAGTGGATACTTGGTCTGCCATTGTTTGCCAGTCCGTACATCATTTATCTTCCGTTCAGCCTGGCGGGATATCCTCAGACGGCATTGGTCGTCATGGTTGTAACGGCGCTGATCTTCATCCTTACCCGTGAATTCTGGTTAGCTAAGCTGATCGCAAATTTTCGACAAAACCGCTATAAAATAGCCGAAGGCTTCAGAAACGATTAATATGATTAAAATTAAAGAGCTGCAAAAAGTATATAACGGGGTTGTAGTCGTTAATGTACCCGAATTAAATATTCAGAAGGGCGAAACCGTCGGTCTTGTGGGAAACAATGGCGCCGGTAAGACCACCCTGTTCCGCATGATGCTTGATCTGATCCGGCCGGAGACCGGCGAAGTGCTTTCCCGGGAAAAGAATGTAGCGGGATCTGAAGACTGGAAAACCTATACAGCATCTTACCTTGACGAAGGATTTTTGATCGACTACCTCACACCTGAAGAATACTTCTATTTTATCGGAAGCCTGCATGGACTCAGCAAAGCCGAGGTTGACGATCAGCTGCTCCGGTATACCGACTTTTTCAATGGTGAGATCCTGAACCGGAATAAATACATCCGCGATCTTTCGAAGGGAAATCAGGCCAAAGTGGGTGTCGTGGCTTCGCTGCTTCAAAGTCCGGAACTTTTGATGCTGGATGAACCGTTTGCCAATATCGACCCAAGCACCCAGTTCAGGTTGAAGTCGCTGATAAAAGACATGTCGCGGGAAAAGAACATGACTACTATAATCTCCAGCCATGATCTGAACCATGTAACGGATGTTTGCGAGCGTATCCTGCTGATGGAAAAAGGAAAGATCATCAAGGATATTCAGACAGACAGTAATACACTGACAGAACTTGAAGAGTATTTTTCTGTTTTACAATAACGCCCTAACCTTTAGATATGACTACGGATCTGACAGGAAAACGAGCCGTTATTTGCGGCAGCACTCAGGGAATTGGAAAGGCCGCTGCTCTTGAGCTTGCCTTACTGGGTGCAAGTATTACGCTCATCGCGCGCAATGAGGACAAATTGAAAGAAGTCGTAGCGGAGCTTCCCGCAGATGACACAGAGTCGCATACTTACATTGTTGCTGATTTCAATGATCCGGAGCAGCTGGTCGCGGGAATAGGACGTTTCCTGGAGCATCATAGTGCCGATATACTGATCAACAACACAGGCGGCCCGCCGGCTGGTTCTGCTATTGATGCGGAACCCCGGGAATACCAGGCAGCGTTCACTACTCATCTGATCTGCAATCAAATTCTCACGCAGGCGGTTGTTCCGGGAATGAAAGCTTCGGGATGGGGGCGAATTGTCAACATCATTTCTACATCGGTGAAGACTCCGCTTAAGGGATTGGGTGTTTCCAATACGATCCGCGGTGCGGTGGCGAGCTGGGCTAAAACGCTCTCGCTTGAGTTGGCCCCTTATGGCATCACGGTTAATAACGTGTTACCGGGCATGACCTTAACGGGGCGTCTTGATTCGCTCATCGTGATGAGAGCGGGGAAAGAGGGCAGGACCCGGCATGCCGTGGAGCTGGAAATGCTAAGGGAAATTCCTGCCGGAAGGTTTGCAGACGCACATGAAGTCGCCTCAGCGGTGGCTTTTCTTGCCTCCCCTGCGGCGAGCTATATAAATGGGATCAACCTGCCTGTTGACGGTGGTAAGACGCCCAGCCTTTAATCGTCTTAATTTTTAACCCTTACTTTTTTGCTGAATGAAACTTCGTGTTCTTGTTTTTCTTAACTCGCTGGCCGTAGCTATTGCCATTTCGGTAGTGAACTATTATTTCCAGCAGAACTGGTATTATCTCGGTGTCACATTTGTCATTACGCTGGTTACGAGTTATATCGTTTTCTATTATCTGATCGAGAAGTATGTTTACAGTAAGATCAAGCTGATCTATAAGCTGATCCACAATCTGAAGCTTGGGAAGGATCTGAAAGACGCGCTGGGTGAATATGTCAGCGCCGACCCTATCAACGATGTCGAGCAGGAGGTAAAAGAATGGGCACGCGACAAAAAGATCGAGATCGACGCGTTGAAGAACCAGGAACAATTCCGCCGCGAATTCCTTACCAATATTTCACATGAATTTAAAACGCCGCTATTTGCTATTCAGGGGTATCTGGAAGCATTGAAGGAAGACGGATTTGAAGATCCGGATCTGGCCGACAAATTTTTGAACAAGGCTTCAAAGAATGTGGAACGCCTCAGTTTCCTTGTGGGCGACCTGGATGCAATATCCAAGCTGGAGAGCGGCGAGATCCCGGTGAATTATGAGAAGTTCGATCTGGCGCTTCTTATCAGGGAAGTGATCGAGTCGCTTGAGCAGAAAGCTCAGAAGAATAAGATCGAACTGATCTTTAAGGATAAGTATCAAGCTCCCACGTGGGTTAATGCCGATCGTGAAAAGATCCGGCAGGTGCTGGTCAATCTGATCAGCAATTCCCTCAAATACGGCAAGGAAAATGGAGTAACGGCTGTAAAGACATTCGGACTGCATGACCAGGTGCTGGTTGAGGTTACCGATGACGGAATGGGGATCGAGGAACAATATTTGCCGCGACTTTTCGAGCGTTTCTTTCGCACGGAGAAGAGCAGGTCGCGGCAGGTTGGCGGCTCCGGGTTGGGTCTAGCTATTGTAAAACATATTGTGGAAGCTCATCATCAGACGATTACCGTTAGAAGTACTGAAGGAATAGGGTCAACCTTTGGCTTTACACTGCAAAAAGTTAATTAGCGGAAACAATTAACATTAACTTAACATTGCTATCATAACTTTGCGCACATTTTAGATTTAAAATATGTCGTTGAATAGCATTTTACAATATTTCGTTCCGAAGGACAGGATCTTTTTTCCGCTTTTTGAACAGGCCAGCGCTAACCTCATCCACTTAGGCGAAAAGCTAAAGGAAGCGGTGAATACAGGTGACGAGGCCAAAAGGGACGAGTTGTACAGGGATATTGAAAACCTGGAGCATAAAGGTGACGAGATCACTCACCAGATCTATCTGGAGCTTGGTAAAAATTTCATCACACCTTTTGATCGGGAAGATATCCATATGCTTGCCAGCGCCATTGACGATGTGGCCGATTATATTCACGGTTCAGCTACGCGCATGAATCTGTATAAGATCACGGATATTATCCAACCTATTAAGGATCTGGCTGACCTTATCTCAAAAGCTTGTTATGACGTAGACAAGGCGGTTCGTGAGCTGCGTGACCTGAAGAATATCCGCAATATTGCTGATTCATGCGTTCGTATCAACAGCCTGGAGAATCAGGCCGACAAGGTGTTTGACAAGGCGGTTGCCGATCTTTTTGAATTTGAGAAAGACGCGATCAACCTGATCAAATACAAAGAAGTACTTTCGGCGCTTGAGACTGCTACAGACAAGTGCGAAGATGCAGCTAACGTGATGGAGTCTATCCTGGTTAAACACGCTTAATAGGTAACCATGATAACTACGCTGCTTATTATTGTAATAGCGTTAGCACTTGTTTTCGACTTTATCAATGGCTTTCATGATGCTGCGAATTCGATTGCTACCGTTGTTTCTACCCGGGTGCTTTCACCGCTTACTGCGGTGATCTGGGCAGCATCTTTCAATTTTATAGCTTTATGGATCTTTGAGCTTAAAGTCGCGGATACCGTCGCCAAAACTGTTGATGCCAGCGCAATTGACCTCACTGTCGTTACAGCCGGCCTGATCGCTGCAATCTTCTGGAATTTGTTGACCTGGTGGTTGGGAATTCCTTCGAGTTCGTCGCATACGCTGATCGGCGGTTTCGCCGGCGCAGCTATTGCGCATGCCGGATTTGATGTAGTAAGATATTCGAAAGTAATGCCGATCGTTTACTTCATTGTGCTTGCCCCCATCATCGGTATGCTGATCTCCTACACGATCTCGATTATTACCTTACACCTTTCAAAACGTGCAAACCCTCATAAGATCGATAAGGTTTTCCGAAAACTTCAGCTGCTTTCTTCAGCGGCTTTCAGTTTAGGACATGGCGGCAGTGATGCGCAAAAGGTAATGGGTATCATCGGGGCGGCTATGATCGCGCAAAACGTGATACCTGACATGAAAAGCCTCCCGATTTGGGTGCCGGTAGCCTGTCACGCATCAATTGCGATGGGAACGCTTTTCGGCGGATGGAAGATCGTAAAAACGATGGGCCAGAAGGTTACCAAACTGACGCCGTTTGAAGGTTTTGCTGCCGAAACCGCCGGTGCCATTGCGCTGTTTGGAACGGCGCGATTAGGAATCCCGGTTTCGACCACGCACACCATTACCGGTTCGATTATGGGAGTTGGAATGCTTAAACGTGTTTCCGCGGTAAGATGGGGTGTTACCATTAACCTGATCTGGGCGTGGGTACTTACCATTCCGGTATCGGCGCTTTTAGCCGCATTGTTTTACTGGTTGCTGGTTCCGTTTATTTAGCGATAAATGAAGACAGATAAATAGTAAAGCCTGCTGGAATTCCGGCAGGCTTTTTTTGGCAGGTTTAAAAAGCATCGTCTCCGTGTCAGTAATTCTGATCCGCGCCGGTTTTTACGCTCGCTGACAAGCTGATGTAAAAAGTCGTTCCTTTGCCCACGATACTTTCAAACCATATTTTTCCGTTTTGCGCGTCGGTGTATTCCCGGCAAAGAACAAGGCCCAGACCAACGCCTTTTTCTTTCTGTGTTCCATACGTTGATTGCGTCGAGAATTGGAAAAGATCTTTCCGACGCTCAGGTGCGATTCCCGAACCGGTATCGGTTATTGAAATAATGCATTCATTTCCCCTCAGGCGGCTCGCAATCTTAATATGCCCGGCAGCGGTGAACTTTATCGCATTATTGACCAGGTTGCGGATGATAAGCTGGAGCATGTTGGCGTCGGCTGCTACCGAACATTCATCAGCGATCTGCCAGGTAAGTTCCAATCCCTTCTTTTTTGCAAGGATCCTGAGTAGTTCCAGCGTCGGTTTAAGGGTTTCAGTGAGGTTTAAATGATGTAGCCGGGGTTTGATGCCATCCAGTTGAGACTTTGACCATGATAACAGGTTGGTCAGCATTTCCTGAGTGCTTTGAGTAGCCCTGAGAAGGTCCTGCTGTAATAGCTGTTTTTCTTCCAGGGTCAGGTCAGTAAAGGACAGAAATTCCAGGTAGTTCTGAATATTCGCCAGCGGAGCGCGCAGATCATGTGAAATAATGGAGAAAAGCTTCGTTTTTTCCCCGTTGAGTCTTTCAAGGGCCATTGCCTTTTCTTCTGCTGATCGTCTTTCTTTGTCGTAGTTCCGTCTGATAAAGACAATGCCGGTATAAACCAGGATGATCGTGACGATATAAGCCGAGCCTATATCAAAAAATTTATCGTTCCGCTGTAAATACCCGTTTGGCACCAGGTCGGGTTTTATATATTCAATATACAGCAGAGACAGAACGATGACCAGGTTGCCAGCTAACCAGCCCGCATACTGTTTCGGAGGGGCGACGGCAAGGATCAAAAAGAACGACAGAATTAAAAGGACCAGTGTAGGGCCTGTAATTCCGGAATTAAAAAAGTAATTGACGATAAAGAGCGCGTGAATAACAATTCCGGATATCAGTATGCTCAGATGTACCCTGTTTTTGAAACGCGATAAATAATACATTCCGAATTGTATGAACAGCAGGAAAACCGAAATGGCCGTCGATACAGGTAAATTGAGCAGGAAATTGAGTGGAATGTGGTAGGCAATTGCCACGAGGGCGACCAGGCAGAAGGAGTTAAATATCCGGTTCTCCAGCGGAAATTCTGAGGGACTGCCTACCCAGTGTTTTATGAGAGCGGTTAACGGTAATTCAGGCACGAAGTAACATTCTTTCAGTATGACAAACTATTACAAATAAAAAGCTTTTATTTAATTTCTTGCATATGCTTCGTTCTTGAAGGAGATACTAAACAGTTTACGTTTTATGGAGTTATGAAAGGTAGAAAGCACTTTGTTAATGGAGCCCACATTTACCACAGGACAAGTAGTCGTGTTTCGCGACAGGATAAAGCAGCAATTCCTGCCGGCAATTGTGAAAGCGGTGAAAATACGGGGTGAGCGCATTGAGTATCTGTTAGATGTCCAATCGGGCTCCGGCTTTGAATTGCATGCGGCGGAGGCCACAGCCAGTCAGGAAGGCATATTAACGTTTAAGGAGTTCTCCGAGCTTTTAAAGAATTCACAGTAAAATAACAATGGATAAAATACTATCAGACTCGGGCGTTCAGCGGAAGATCATTCAGGCGTTATCGATAATAAAAACCGGATCAGCCGATGAGATCGCTTCTCATATAGTTGAACTGGAAGCCATTACTTCGGAGGAGGGAGTTGCTGAGACCGTCATTGCAGTCCGCGAGCAGGCAGAGAAGTTAGCGGATGAGGGAAAGCTTGAAATAATCCGGAGCAAGCATGCGGCGAAAAGATATGTGCTGATACCATGATCAGCGGCTGAAATCAATACTAACCCTCATCCGGGTAGTTTTCCCGTTCGCTGCAGGTTCCCATTTCGGTCCTTGCCTGACCAGGCGGACGGCTTCATCATTGAAGGCAGGGGCTAAACCACTTATCACTTTGAAGTCTCCGAGGGCACCTTGCGGATTGACCATAAACTCCAGAAGCACTTTACCACTGACGTTTCCCGGGTCCGGGTACCGGATGTTCTGTTCGATGTACTTGTTATATTTCAGCCAGCCGCCTGCGGGGCGGGCATCTGTTGCACCCGGATCGGTATGCCATGTAACTACCTGCTTTTTATGAGTACGCGGCAGTGCCTCATGATCCGCCAGGTTTACGTCAACCTGTTTGCCGGCAGCGGGACGACTGTTCCGGCTGACGTTCATCCAAAATAAAATACCTGCCAGAATAAATACAACGGCTGCCGCTGCGGCCACACTTAACCGTTGCGCCGTGACGGCCAATGCGGTCCTTTGTATATGTTCCGCACCTATACGCTCTTCAAGCTGCTGCTGCAGAAGGCTCAGATGCTGATGAGGATACTTGACGGATCGGAACCCTTCCAGCGCATCCGCCAGGAACTCGTCCTCAAGCGCCTGTTTTTCCAGTTCATGGCTGGTCTTGCGGTCGAGCTTGCCTTCGAGGTATTGCTGTATGATATATCGGTCTGTAAAACTACTTTTCACTTCTTTTTTCGATGCAAATCTTTAAGTTGCGCTTACCGTTCTGAATATAACTTTTCACCTTGTTAATATCGTAGCCGGTGATCTCACTGATCTCCTTATATGACTTTTGCTGAAGATAGAACAAGTCCACGCTTATTTTCTGCTCCCGGGGAAGATGCTGCATACACTCTTCCATAGCGACAAGCTGCGTTTCGCGCACTTCGTCGATATCTAGATGCACAAGCGGTGCGTTTTCCATAATGTTCTCCTGGATTTCTTCAAAATTATGCCTGCCTGAAACACGCAACTGCATGAGGCAATAATTGCGGGCTAATGTATATAACCAGCTTTTGAAGTTTGACACTTCATGTATCCTGAGCTTTGTGATCAGCTGCTCAAAGATCTGCATGACAGCGTCTTTACTTTTCTCGTCATCTTTGAAATACTTCAAACAAAGACCATAAACCAGGGGCATATACTGTTCGTACAGCAAACCCAGCGTCTCCAGATCGCCTGTCCGCCTGTATTCGGCAAGTAACTGCTGCTCGTTGAGCGTAGCGCCATGGGCCTTATTTTTGATGAATTTCAAAAGAAACGTTTATTAAACCAATAATAGGCATTTTTCTCTAACCTGAACCTGCCCTGACATGAAGCAGGCATCCTGAACAAACTAAATTTTTGCGGTCATTGTTAGAGTAAACTATGCATGCTATGAAATTTTTTAAGATCGTCCTGTTCGCTGTACCGTTGTTTGTCGTCGCCGGGTGCGAAACGTTGAATCAGGCCGGCCAGATACTTACAAAAACCGGAACGGGAAGTCCGACACAGACGGAGATCATTTTAGGCCTTAAGCAGGCGCTTGAGTTTGGTACGGCAAACAGTGCCGGACGGTTGTCGGTCACCGACGGATACTTCGGTAATGCCGCCGTTAAGATCGCCTTTCCGGAAGAAGCGCAGAAGGCCGAACGGACGCTCAGAAGCCTGGGCCTCAATAAACTGGCCGACAATGTGATCCTTTCCATCAACCGGGCTGCCGAGAGTGCGGCTCAGGAGGCCAAACCTATCTTTATTGCAGCCATTAAGCAGATGACCATCCAGGATGCTGTACATATTTTATTGAGCGATCAAAAGGATGCGGCCACGCTGTATTTTAAGCGGGTGACCGGGGAGCAACTGGCTGATAAATTCCGTCCGGTGATTCAGAGCAGCTTAAATAATGTCGGTGCTACCCGTTACTGGAGTGAAGCGGTAAGCCGGTATAATCAAATTCCGCTGGTCGCAGATATTGATCCGGACCTTGCCGCTTATGTTACGGATAAGGCTATCGACGGATTGTTTCATGAGATTGCGGAGGAAGAATTAAAGATCAGAACGAATATTGCGGCCCGGGAAACTTCTCTTCTTCAGAAGGTATTCGGTTATGCCGACCGTAGCAGGTAACGCGCGAAGTGCAACGCAGCATTTAGTTAAAAACCTAAATCTAAAACGACCTGTTATTACTGGTAAGTAAATCAAAAAAAATAATATGGAAGTGAATGAAAGATTGGTTGATAACCTGAACCATTTGATCTCGATCTGCAATGATGGGAAATATGGTTATGAAACAGCTGCTGAAGATGCGGCCTCGCCCGAATTGAAATCGGTTTTTATGGGATACAGTGCCCAGCGTGCCGGTTACGTGACAGAATTAAAACAGTTTGTGCGCTCAGAAGGCGGTGATCCGGATAAAGGTGGCGGTCCGCTTGGGGCTCTGCACCGCGCCTGGATCGATGTAAAGAGTGCGCTTTCATCAAAAGATAATAAAGCAGTGCTCGGGGCCTGTATAACAGGGGAGGAAGCGGCAATCAAAGCCTACGATGATGTATTGAATGATAGTAACTGTCCGGCCAATATCCGTGATATCCTCTTGAGGCAAAGGGCCGGAATCCAGGAGGCGTTAAACAAAGTTGAGAGCCTTCACCAAACCGTCCGGTCTTAGCCAACCTTGACAAGTAGTATATAAACAGAAAAAGCGGGATAACCCGCTTTTTCTTTATAAAAGTGTAATCAGGATCAAACCAATAAACGTACCGGCTCCTCAAGGAGTGATTTGAAGGTCTGCAGGAATGCAGCTCCTGAAGCGCCGTCAACCGTACGGTGGTCACAGCTCAGGGTTACCTTCATGATGTTTCCGGGTACAACTGCCCCATTCTTAACTACAGGGACCTGCTGAATGCCGCCGATGGCCAGAATGCATGAATCAGGTGTGTTGATAATAGCGGTAAATTCCTCAATGCCGAACATTCCGAGGTTTGAAACAGTGAATGTTGAGCCTTCCCAGTCAGACGGTTGCAGTTTTTTAGCTTTCGCTTTCTGTGCAAAGTCTTTTACTTCTGCGGCTATATGTGATAAGGTTTTTCCATCAGCAAAGCGAACTACCGGAACAAGCAGGCCTTCATCAACGGCTACAGCAACGCCGATATTTACATGCTCGTTATAGCGGATCTTGTCGCCTCTCCAGGACGAGTTTACTGCAGGGTGTTGTTTCAGTGCAACGGCCACAGCCTTGATTACCATGTCATTGAATGAGATCTTAACCGGTGCAAACTCGTTCATTTTTGCTCTTGCAGCAATTGCGCTGTCCATATCGATCGACATGGTCAGGTAGAAATGAGGAGCGGTGAATTTGCTTTCAGATAAGCGCTTACCGATGGTCTTCCGCATCTGCGAAACCGGTTTCTCGGTATATTTTTCTTCCCCGATAAATTGAGGGATGGCGATTGCAGGAGCGCCAGCCGCTTGCTGAGTCTCTGCTTTAGCAGCAGGTTTTGCAGCCGGAGTATAGCCTTCAACGTCTTTTTTAACAATACGTCCGCCTTCGGCACTTCCTTTCACCTGCGAGAGGTCTATTCCTTTTTCTTTAGCGATCTTTTTAGCCAGCGGCGACGCTTTTATACGTGAGTCTGAATCAGACGAAGCGGCGGTTGTTTCCGCCGGCTGAGTGGCAGCTTTGGATTCGACAGGGGCTGCTTCTTCTTTAGGTTCTGCTGATTTAGGGGTTCCTTTTGGACCTTTTAACAGTGGCTGAACATCGGTACCTTCTTTGCCGACAATGGCGATAATGTCATTGACCTTCGCTGCCTGTCCCTTTTCTACACCGATATATAATAGCGTCCCTTCGGCATAGCCGGTCACTTCCATCGTAGCCTTATCGGTTTCCACGTCAGCAAGGACGTCGTCACTTTTTACTTTGTCACCTACCTTTTTATGCCATTCTGCAATAACGCCTTCTGTCATGGTATCGCTTAACAGTGGCATGCGGATCACAGTAGCGCCAACAGATTCAGGATCTATACCTCCTTCTTCTTCATCCGGAGTTTCTTCAGATTTCGCGGTCTCCGGTTTTTCTGCCGGTTTTTCCGCTGCAGCAGAACCGGAGCCCTCTAGCGCAGCTTTATAATCTTCACCCTCATTACCCAGCACCGCAATGACGGAATCAACCGGAACGGCCTGGCCTTCCAGAGCGCCGATGTACAGGATGGTACCTTCCTGGAAAGATTCGAAGTCCATGGTAGCCTTGTCGGTCTCCACCTCGGCGATCAGATCTCCTGAGCTCACTTTGTCACCTACTTTTTTATGCCATTTGGCGATAACACCTTCGGTCATGGTATCGCTCATCTTTGGCATACGTACTACTTCAGCCATATTGTCCTTTCGTATTAGCTTTTAAGGTTATTAACTGCGGATAAACGGATAGTCTTCCTGAACATAAACATCGGTGTAGATCTCTGACGCGTCAGGCCATGGCGACTCTTCGGCGAAACGCACGGATTCGTCAACAATGTCTTTCACTTTCCTGTCGATCTCCTCAAACCATGCTGCGTCAGCATATTTCTTATCTTCGATAGCTTTTCTGGTTATCTCGATCGGATCTTTTGCTTTATATTCTTCCACCTCTTCTTTTGTGCGGTATTTTGCGGGGTCGGACATTGAGTGTCCTTTGTAGCGGTACGTGCGCATTTCAAGGAAAGTCGGGCCTTCGCCACGACGGGCACGCTGAACGGCTTCATCCATGGCGTTGTGTACGGCAACCGGATCCATACCGTCTACCGGAGCGCACGGCATATCAAAACCTAAACCGATCTTGTAGATATCGATCATATTGGTAGTACGTGCCACAGATGTACCCATTGCATAGCCGTTGTTTTCACAAACAAAGATCACTGGCAGCTTCCACAGCATCGCCATATTGAAGGCTTCATTCAAGGCGCCCTGACGAACGGCTCCATCGCCCATGTAGCAAACGCATACATTGTCAGTGCCGTTATATTTTTCCGCGAAGGCGATACCAGCCCCGAGTGGGATCTGGCCGCCCACAATTCCGTGACCGCCAAAGAACTTATGTTCTTTGCTGAACATGTGCATGGAGCCACCCTTACCTTTTGAGCATCCTGTTGCCTTGCCGTACAGTTCAGCCATGGCTTCATTAGCGCTCATTCCTTTTGCAATGGCATGGGCATGGTCGCGGTAAGCGGTGATCATCGAATCTTCGGGACGTAAAGCGGATATAGCACCAGCAACAACTGCTTCCTGACCGATATATAAATGGCAAAATCCTCTGATCTTCTGCTGGCCATAGAGCTGGCCAGATTTTTCTTCGAACTTCCTCATCAGAAGCATCGATTCATACCACTGAAGATACGTTTCTTTGGTAATTTCTACTGAACTCATTCGTTAATAATGTGTTTAAACGCCTTCCTGCCGGTGGGCAAGGGACGGCAAATCTAACCATATCCTGTTAAAAAAAAGAATAAGGC
>DASWXL010000032.1:0-4571 GCA_036405495.1 Sphingobacteriaceae bacterium
CGATACATATCTGGGCGGCGACGATTTCGACCGTGCGATCATGAATTACTGGATCGAACGGAACAATGTTGACCGTGGGAAGGTAACCACAAATAAAGAGTTATCCCAGGCGTTACGGCTGAAAGCGGAACAGGCAAAAAAAGCGCTTACTCACCAGAATATTTTCAATGATTCAGTTAATGGCATTCCCTGTGCCATCACACGCCAAACATTTGAAGACCTTATCCGGCCTAAAGTAAACGAAACCATACAAGCTTGCAGAAATGCCCTGAACGATGCCGGGGTAGCCGTCACAGCGGTTGATGAGGTGGTCATGGTCGGTGGTTCGACCCGCACTCCATTGGTGAAGAGAATGGTGGCTGAATTCTTCCAGCTTGAAGTTCACGACAATATTAACCCCGATGAAGTGGTGGCCCTCGGTGCAGCCATTCAGGCTGATATCCTTGCCGGAAACCGGAAGGACATTTTACTACTTGATGTAACGCCGTTGTCGCTCGGTATTGAAACCATGGGCGGACTGATGGACGTGATCATTCCCCGAAATTCGAAGGTACCAACCAAGGCAGGGCGCCAGTACACCACATCGGTTGACGGCCAGGTTAACATGAAGATCTCCGTCTACCAGGGAGAACGCGACCTGGTGAAAGAGAACCGTAAGCTTGCAGAATTCGATCTGAAGGGAATACCTGCAATGCCCGCTGGTCTGCCAAAGGTGGATATCAACTTTCTGCTGAATGCCGATGGAATCCTGACGATCCAGGCCATTGAACTGCGTTCCGGTGTAAAACAGGAAGTTGAAGTAAAACCAACGTACGGCCTCACTGACGACGAAGTAGAAAAGATGCTTTTAGATTCGGTTACTCATGCAAAAGATGACGTGTCGCAGCGTATGGTGATCGAAGCCCGCACCGAAGGTGAACAAATGGTCTATACTGCAGAGCGGTTTGTCGAGAAGAACGCCGCATTTCTATCGGAAGACGAGAACCGGAAGACCCGCCAATTGATCGTCGCGCTACAGGAGGTGCTGACGTCAGGCGATAAGGACCTGATCCATAAAAAGATCGACGAACTGAATGAGTTCACCCGCCCGTTTGCCGAACGGGTAATGGACCAGGCGATCGGACAGGCTATGAAAGGTAAATCAATTTAGCGCAACGCACCTAATCGGGGGGGGTGTACTGAGACGGAACATGCCCAGCCGGCATAGCCGTCTTTAGAATGCCCTGGCGTATTCCTCAATAGTGATCTGCGGTTTACCCAGTTCCTTCCAGGTGACTTCGGCTTCAAACCGTTCAGGATAGTTATTTAACGCTTCAATTATCTGCTGACCGTATTTCATTTTACGACTGAAGACCCCCATGACCTTAAGCATGCCGATCGGCACCTTTCCGGTCTTTAGTTTTTCTTTGCGGTAGTTCCTGACAAACAGTGCTACCGCTTCCTCATCGGTATAGGCGGCTGGACCCTGAATCGCGTACTCTCTGCTTTCCGTAAACTTCTCAAAAGCTTTCGCCACCTGCTTTCCGTAATCGGAACCGGATATCCAGAACTTTCTGACATCCGATCTTCCCACGGTTGAAAGCGTTTTTCCCATCTTAAAACCGTTAAGGAAATTTTCCATGAAATTTGATGGAGAGAAGATTACATACGGTATACCTGAAGTTTTAAGCTTTTCAACGGCCTGCCGCTTGACATCGAACACCCACCAGTTGAAGCCGTTCATGCCCTGGTAGTTCTTAACGAGCGACGACAAATAACCGATGCACGTTATACCGGCATTCCTTGCGGCTGCCAGTACGTTATCGAGCCCCTCCTGCTCCGCATGCCAGTCGTCCGGCTTTGCGTTCTGGGGTACATGCAATGACAGATAAACAGCGTCTTTTCCTTCAAAGGCGGTCTCCAGGGATCCGACATCCTTCAGATCGCCCGTCAGGATACGGCACCGCGGAAAATCTCTACGGGCTTTTAGATTATCGCGGGCAACAATCGTTACATCAAAACCGGCTTTTATCAACTCGCAGGTAACCGGTTTACCAAGCATCCCGGTAGCCCCAATCACGACGATCTTCTTCATATTTAAAAAGATGCGAAAATTATAAATTTATTACAACTAATTTTTTAGTTATATTCGGATCAAAATGAAGACCATGAAAAAGAGCTACTTATCTTTACTGATCATTTTTGCTTTTTTCGCAACCAGCGCACAGGAAGCGACGAAGGAAGCAAATGATGCCCTGTTACTTGATCTGTTTCAGAACCAACGTTTCGGTGAGGCATCCGACTACCTGAAATCCGTATATCCCGAACCGATTACTGACAAAAAGATCCTGGCCCGGTTTGGTTACAGTCTCCTGATGGCTGGCCGGCTTGGTGAGGCTGAAACTTACTATAACCGAATCCTGGAACAGGATTCAACGGACATACCGGTCCTTTTCAGCATGGCCGGCATCAGTCAGCGAAAAGGAAATTATCCGAAGGCTACCGGGTACTACAAACGCATCATCGCTATTGACAGCACCAATTTCTCAGTTTACAAACAACTCAGTTCAATGATCGGATCAACAGAAAGTCTGCTGGCCGCTGGTCCGTATCTGATAAAAGCAAATCAGTTAAATCCTCGCGACGGCGATATTGCCTACGACCTTTCAAAAGTACTGAAAGCAGGTAAACAGCTTGCGCTCGCTGAAGCAGTACTGGATACTGCGATCGCGGCTGACTCTTCCAACCTCATCCTCCTGAGGGGAAAGGCAGAACTGGCTCATGCAGCGAAGAAATGGCCCGTTGCGATCTCCATCGCCGAAAAAATACTGGCGCAGGGCGATAGCTCGGCCCAGGTACTAATCCTGCTCGGAGAATCCTGTTTCCAAATTAAAAATTATGATAAGTCTGTAGAAATCTTCAGCGGACTGGAAAAAAGGACCTTGCAGAGTGAAAGCATCCTCTACTTCCTGGCGATGAGTTATAAAGCGCGTAATGATCAGGCGAAGGCTATCGAGTACTTCTATAAAACGATCGACGAAAGCATTTCGCCGAATGTGGCCGGTTACTATGCCCTTCTGGGCGATACCTATGAAAAAAGCAAAGCGATAAGGAAGGCCCTGAACGCATATCAAAGGAGCTTACAGTTCGAAGAAAAACCTATGACCCTATATGCCATCGCCAGCATTTACGACCGGCAACTGAAGGATCACCGCAACGCCCTCAAATATTATAAAAGATACCTTAGCTCAAAACCGGAAAAAGCATACAAGACGTATACAGAATACACTACCGCACGTATCGCCGAGCTGAGCCGCTAGCGTGCCATCAGCCTGGCAACGTATTTTCCTATAATATCGAACTCGAGATTCACCGTGTCGCCGGCTTTTACGAACTGCAGGTTGGTATGTTCGTAGGTATAAGGGATTATAGCCACGGAAAAGGAATCATCTTTGGAATTAACAACGGTCAGGCTGATCCCGTTGACACACGCGGACCCTTTTTCCACCGTAATGTTACCGGACGAGCTATCGTACCTAAACGTAAACTGCCAGCTGCCGTCCAGTTCTTCTATTCTGGTACAAACCGCCGTCTGGTCGACATGCCCCTGCACGATATGACCGTCTAACCGGCCGTTCCATTGCAGGCACCGCTCCAGGTTAACCTTATCGCCGATCCGGAGGTTTCCGAGATTGGTCTTTTGAAGTGTTTCCGTAATCGCCGTGACCGTATGGGTGCCTTCTGAAAGAGCGACGACGGTCAGACAAACCCCGTTATGCGAAACGCTCTGGTCGATCTTAAGGTCGCCAGATATGGAAGAGGCTATGGTAAAATGTACGTTTTCCTGTTCCGGCCGGATATCTGTTACCTCACCTAAAGTTTCAATTATTCCTGTAAACATCTTAAAAAGTCAATGTAATATGTAAAAAGGCAAAAGCCGTAAGCCCTTCAGGCGTGAAGCACTGTCAGGCAAGACCGCAAGTCATAAGCAAATGTTAATACTCTTTCCGGTTCTTCTGCCAGCTCGAGCCAACATGAACCGGAGACTGGCTCACCTTGCTTTGCTTCTTAGCGAACATTTTTGCGGCCAACACGGCGGCGACCATAGCTTCCTGCTCACATTCTTCCTCGAGCACTTCCGGTCTGAAATACTTTTCGACAAAATGCGTGTCAAAGTTCCCTGAAACAAAAGCCTCATGCTGCATCACAAACTTTCCAAACTGAAGCGTGGTCTCGATACCGGAGATCTGATATTCGTCCACCGCTCTCACCATTCGGGCGATCGCTTCATTCCGATTCTCACCGTAGGTGATCAGCTTGGCGATCATAGGATCATAATAGATAGGTATTTCCATTCCCTGCTCGAAACCATCATCAACACGCACTCCCGGCCCCTGAGGGATCTTATAAGTCTGCAGCTTCCCAATATCAGGCAGAAAGCTGTTCCTCGGATCTTCCGCATATACGCGCAGCTCAACGGCATGTCCTTTGATCTCCAGTTCTGCCTGCTTAAAACTGATCGGTTTCCCGCTTGCTATCCGGATCTGTTCCTTTACCAGATCAATCCCCGTGATCATTTCCGTAACGGGATG
>DASWXL010000033.1:0-2625 GCA_036405495.1 Sphingobacteriaceae bacterium
TTATCGATTTGTGTAAGACCTCGTTCAGGAACAGCACAAGCGAGCTTTTCACGACATCATACGGGATGGTTTGAAAAACGGGAACCTGCCGGACTTCCGCCACCCGTTGAATATTTCCGGCGGGTTTATGATAAACGACCATGTCAAGCAGATGCAGCGGCTGGAGGATGTTGGAACGGATCTTAGCTTTTGGTCTCTTTACGCCGTTAATGAGGTAAGATTGCAGGCCGAACTTTTCGGTAAACACCTGTACCACAACGCTGCTTTCGGAATAATCTGTGGTTTTGAAGACGATGCCCCTCGTTTTGTGCAGCATTAGAAGATCTTTGGGACAAATATAAACGCACCGGTCAGTATTGCAAAAAACGCGGTCAGCAGAACCGCGGCGGCCGATACGTCCTTAATGATGCCCGCTTTTGGATGGTAATCCGGAGATACGAGATCCACCAGTACCTCAATGGCCGTATTGATGAGTTCAACAATAAGGACAAGGAGGATCACGGCGCCGATCCACATCCATTCACTTCGCGCCAGGTCAGCGTAAATGCCAAGTGAGATCGCCATAACGGAAAAAAGCACATGAACCTTAAAATTTATTTGCGTGCTAAAAGCATAGACCATGCCTTTAAAGGCGTAGGTAAAGCCCATTAAAAATTTGCGCATTCTGGAATCAGGGATTATCTTTTTTTCAAACATCAAAACGTTGCTTTTGTTAGCCATTCAGGTGCACATGTAAGATATCCGCATCTTCATCTCCTGATCAAACCCCTGCGTCTTATGAGAAAGCCGAAGCCCTTTAACCTGAGGAAAACTGCCGGTACAACCGGTATTAAGAACATCTGTGTGCTTGTAATAAAGACGTTTCTGAGGCCGCGGTGATCGTGCCTATACTGTTTCTTTTTCTTTTGATCTTTGCTTATCAGCGCGATCCTCCATGATCGACTGATGTTCCACTTTGCGGATAAGGCTATAGAAGACTGTCAGAAATCCTATGCCGAAAAGGATCACTCCGCCTATCAACGCCCACTTGAAAAGCATATCTGTGCCGGATTTCAGATACCAGCCAAGGCTTCCAAGTACCAGGCCCAGAATAATGAGAAATGTTCCGCGAAGAAAGTATTTGTTAGTGAACAGAATAAACTTCATACCTGTACGAAGTGACTAAAATGATGCCAGATATCAGCGTTTTCTAATCAGCAATACGATCATCCAGATTATTGCGATCCCCTGTGCCATCAGCATCGTGGAGATCATAAGCGAAGCTCCGGGTACTCCGAAAGACCTCAGCAGCGTACCTGCTATCGTGAAGACAAGGGCCGCAATGAATGCAACCAAAGGATATTTGCAATTAGTAAACATTCTTGATCACTCAGGGTCTTCTTTTATTTTCGAGTAAAAATGGTCACGATAGCTGTCGCCGATCGGAATAGTATTATGGTCTATGTAGATCAGATTTCCATCAATCATCCGGATCTTATCCAAAGATACAATATATGATTTATGTACGCGGATAAAACGGGAGGCCGGCAATTGGGATTCGATCTCCCTGAGGGTAAGATAGGTTACGTGCCGCTGATCTTTTGTGTGTACAGAAATGTAGTTTTTTAGCCCTTCTATGTAGAGGATGTCGTTATATGAAACTTTAACGAACTTGTTCTTCGTCTCACCTTTGATGAAAAAGAAATCTTTTTCATCAGAAGGCGTTGCTTGCACCGGCATCTGCTGGACGGCGGGAGAAACCTTCTGAACTGCCCGTAAAAAACGGTCGAAAGATATGGGCTTGAGAAGGTAATCAACTACGTCATGTTCGTACCCTTCAAGTGCATACTCAGGATAAGCCGTGGTTAAGATGATCTTACATTTGTTGCCGACCAACCGGGCAAACTGAACGCCATTGATATCGGGCATCTGAATGTCAAGGAAGATCAGGTCGATCTGGCCATCCTGTATCTTGCCCAGAGCTTCAAGCGGGCTGGTGGTCACGCCGGCAAGTTCAAGAAAGGGAACTTTTCGGATATACGTTGCCAGTATTTCTGCAGCATATAATTCGTCATCGAGGGCTAAACAGCGGATCATGGTCAGGATAAAGTTATGTTCAGGGTGGTTTTATAGGTTTGGCCGTTCTCGGAGATGAGCAGCTCATGCTTAGCAGGGTAAAGCAGTTCAAGTCGTCGCTTAATATTCGTCAATCCGACACCGCTGGAGTGATCTTTCTGGCTTCGGTTAATCTTATTGCTCACGGTGAAGGTAAGCCTGCCGCCAGCTACCGATAATTTTATTCTGACTGGTCGTTCGGGTTCATTTACCACGCCGTGTTTGAAGGCGTTTTCAACGAAAGGGATCAGGATAAGGGCGGGAACCGTTTGCTTGTCGTCGATTTCTGCGGCCTCGAAATCAACATAAAACTGCGGAGCAAACCTCATCCTGAACAGTTCAATGTAGTTTCGGATATACGCAACCTCCTGTTGGAGTTTAACTTTTCCGTCTGCACTTTCTTTCAGTGTATACCGCATCAGGTCGGACAGGTGCAGCACAGCAGACGCCAGTTTATCAGATACCGGAATAGCCAGGGAGTAAATGTAATTTAATGAATTATACAGAAAATGCGGGTTGATCTGCGATTTT
>DASWXL010000034.1:0-50861 GCA_036405495.1 Sphingobacteriaceae bacterium
CAGGTCTGGATAGACTTGTCGAGCAACTGGTGAATGTCAAACTCCAACGTGACAGGTTGCTGGCCACAACACCTGAGGGAAACCCCGCTTTTGATCCTATCAACCGGCAGATCGAAACCCTTAAAGAATCTATAAAGGACCATATCTCGGGAATAAAATCCTCCCTGCAGGCAACCCGGCAGCAGCTCCAGGCATTCAACTCCAATTTTGAAGCGTCGATAAGAGATTTGCCGGTCCAGGAACGTCAGTTTATCAACATCAAGCGGCAACAGGGTATTAAGGAAGAGCTATACGTGTATTTGTTGAAGAAACAGGAGGAAGCCGCGCTCAGCTATGCTTCTACATTGTCGGATAGCCGGACTATCGATCAGGCGTTTTATGGTTCCCCTGTTTCACCGAATGCCACCTTAACTTTTGGAATGGCGTTACTCTTTGGTCTGATGGTCCCGGTCGGGCTGATTTACGGCCGGCAGATCTTTAATGATCGCATCATCTCTGATAAGGAGATAAAAGATGCTACGTCTGCCCCTTTACTGGCCGAGCTGGTATACTATGTAAGCTCATCTCCGCTACCGTTAAGAGCCTGGAATTCCGGCATTATCGCTGAACAGTTCAGAACGCTGCGAACTAACCTTAGCTATTTACATGACAGAGACAGTGGTCGGGTTACTTTACTTACATCAGGTATGCCTGGTGAGGGAAAGAGCTTTATTTCTTGTAACCTGGGTCTCGCATTAGCTTCATGCGACAGAAAAACTGTATTACTTGAACTCGATATGCGCAAACCCGGCGTATCAAAGAATTTCAGTTTGACATCTGAAACTGGTTTAACGGATTACTTAAAAGGAAATGCTTCAATGGAGGAAATAACGCAGCCTTCAGGAGTACATCCAAATCTCTTCATTATCAAGACCGGCCCTCTCCCTGAAAGCCCGGCGGACCTCCTCGGAAATATCAGGCTCGACAATTTAATAGACTGGTTGCGATTCTACTTTAACGATATTCTTATCGATACGCCGCCAATACATCTGGTAACAGATGCCATGATAGCTTCCAGATTCAGTGATGTTACACTCTATATCATCAGGCAGGCCTATACACACCGATCTGAGCTGGATTACGTGAATGAACTTCAAGCCAAAGGAAAACTGCGGAATTTAAATATCATCTTCAATGGCGTTGAAATGGGAGCCCGGTATAATTATAAGACCAACTTCAACTATCGGTACTACACCGTGCCCGATGATCTGAAAAGGCTTGGTCTGGGTTCTGCGTTACAGGGAGTGATAAAACGATTATAACAAATGACGCATGGAAACAGATTTGCAATATTCACAAAATCTGCTATCTACATTGAGAGATGTTCGGGTTATAGATCTGCCGAAAATCCACGACCCTCGTGGCAACCTGTCGTTCATTGAAGAGAACAACCAAATTCCTTTTACGATAAAACGAACGTATTGGACATACGACGTACCCGGAGGAGAAAATCGGGGTTGCCACGCGTATATTAAAAGCTGTGAATTTATCGTTGCACTTTCAGGTAGCTTTGATATCTGCATCCATGACGGAAAGCAGGAGCAACGGTTCTCTTTGAACCGATCTTACTACGGAATTTATGTGCCGCAAATGTTGTGGCGAAGAATAGAAAATTTCTCCACCAACTCCCTTGCTTTAGTACTTGCTTCAACGCCCTATAAAGAATCAGATTATATACGGGATTTTCAAACGTTTTTGATTTCAAAAGAACGATGGAAGGACAGACAAGCAATGTTTACGAGTGTTCAGTGATTGAATTGCCGCAGATATCCGACAGGTCGGGTAACATCACCCCTGTTGAGAGTGAGATACCATTTTCTGTCAAGCGGGTCTATTACCTGTATGATGTACCGGGCGGCGAGATGAGAGGCGGACATGCACATCGCGAACTACAACAATTGATTATAGCCGCCAGCGGGAGCTTCGATGTCGTTATCGATGACGGAAAAATAAAGCGAACAATCACTCTTAACCGCCCTAACTACGGTCTTAATGTGAAGCCGGGTATCTGGAGGGAGCTTTACAATTTTTCGTCCGGCTCAGTTTTGCTTGTTCTTGCTTCCATGATCTACAGCGAGGAAGATTATTTCAGAAACTATAACGATTTCATACTTTTTAAAAATGGTCCGGTCTACACGCCGGCAATCCCAAATGTTAACCCTTAAATAACTCAATATGACAACTCATGAACTTATCCGGCAGTATATTCTTGACGCCTCGTTATCCGACAACGGTAGTATCAGCGATGATACGTTGATTTTCGAACAGGGCCTGCTCGATTCAATGGGACTGCTTTTTCTCGTCCAATTTCTGAATGACGAACTGCAGGTAAGGGCCGAGGATCATGAACTGAGTAAGGAAAACTTCGAATCCATCAATGCGATCGTCAGTTATATAAACAAAAAACGGCAGACCGGTCCTGTTGTAGCTGCAAACCTGTAAAGGTAGATCTATGTGCGGAATTGCCGGATTTTATCCAAGTATCCAAAAAGACGCATCGGCAGAAGTTCTGCGTCGGATGCTCACCCGAATAAAGCATCGGGGGCCAGATCAAAGCGGTATATACATTGATAAAGACGTCGCCATTGGAAGCGTAAGGCTGAGTATAGTCGATATCGCTGCAGGGGGAATGCCTTTGTCAAACGGCGACAATACTTTGTGGATCACGTTTAATGGCGAAGTTTTCAATTATATTGAATTGAGGGATGGCCTTAAAAAAAGGGGCCACTACTTTAAAACGGACAGTGATACTGAAGTAGTTCTACATCTGTATGAAGAATATGGTCCTTCTTTTTTGAATAAATTAAACGGACAATTTGCCATTGCGATATGGGACCGCAGGCAGAACCATCTGTTTCTGGCCCGGGATCGGGTCGGTATCCGGCCGCTGTTCTACACGAAGATCAACAACAATTTCGTTTTCGCTTCAGAAGTAAAAGCCTTGTTGGATTATCCGGGAATAAGGCCACGAATTTCGCCAATTGCCCTGTCTCAGGTGTTTACCTTCTGGACGACAATCAGTCCCAACACGGTCTTCCAGGACATATTTGAGGTCCCGCCTGGTCACTATATCACAGTCACTTCAACAGGTTTCAAAGTGAAATGCTATTGGGAGCTGCCTTTGTATAGGCCTGAAATAGCCCACAATGTAAAATTAGATAAGGCTATCAGCGAGTTCACTGAAGTTTTTTCTGACGCGGTGCGTCTCAGGCTGCGTGCCGATGTTCCTGTAGGCGCCTACTTAAGCGGAGGCATTGACTCGTGTGTTACCACTTCATTCATTAAAAGTATTGGACATGAAGACCTCCGGACCTTTTCGATAGGATTTAACGATCCGGATTTTGATGAAACTTCGTATCAAAATGAAGCTGCAAACTATTTTAAAACTAACCATTCGTATCTCAAATGTAACTACGCCGACATCGCAAACAGTTTTACGTCAGTAGTGTGGTACTCAGAAACACCGCTGCTGAGAACGGCCCCCGGGCCAATGTATCTGCTGTCAAAAAAAGTCAGAGATAGCCAGTTTAAGGTTGTGATAACCGGAGAAGGAGCTGACGAACTTCTGGGTGGATATGACATCTTTAAAGAAGCTCTCATCCGGCAATTTTGGGCAAAGGATCCCGGCTCAAGCATACGCCCGGCACTTCTCAGAAGGCTCTACCCCTATCTTCCGCAAATGAATGATCCGAATATCTCTGCATTGAAGTTCTTCTATAGTTACAGGTTAAAGGAGACACAATCACCTATATATTCTCATTTGCTTCGGTGGAACAACACATCCAGAATTAGAAATTATCTTTCGCATGACTATAAAACGGCCATTGCTGACTATGATCCTGTTGATGAAGTTCTGCAGAAAGCGGAAAATAAACTTTGGGGTCACGACCTTCTGACCCGGGCACAATGGCTGGAAATACAGCTTTTTATGTCCGGTTACCTGCTCTCGTCTCAGGGCGACCGCATGGCAATGGCAAATTCGGTAGAAGGAAGGTACCCGTTTCTGGACTATCGGGTAATCGACCTCTGCATGAAACTGCCGGCAAAGTTTAAGCTATCCGGACTAAATGAAAAGGTTCTTTTAAAGCGCATGATGACCGGCAAGCTACCTCCACGAATATTGAGGCGATCGAAACAACCGTACAGGGCGCCTATTTCCGAATGCTTCCTCGGACCTGATGCACCGGCCTTCGTTCGAAATATGTTATCACCAAAGCAAATAGATTCAACAGGCATTTTTGATCCTGACAAGGTGAGTCAACTCCTGAAAAAAGCGAACTTTAAAGGCAGGATGACCGAAACTGAAAATATGGCAATTACGGGCATCTTATCTACTCAGCTTCTTTACAAACTTTTCATTGACAAGGCGACTCCTCATCTGCCTGACAGACCACTGCACAACTGCACTATCTATATCATAACAGATTGATTTACCTCTATAGTGATAAGCATGGAAACAAGGTTAAGTGTTTTTTCGGAAAGAAGGTTACGCATCGACGCTGAAAGCGTTTGTCAAAACCTTGTTAACAAACTCAAAAAAGATATCTTATATAATCTAAACCGGAAATTTGCTGTGGTAGGGATTAGTGGCGGAATCGACTCGTCCGTGACACTGGCTCTTGCCGTTCGGGCATTGGGGCCTGATCATGTCATTGGCGTAATCTTGCCGGAACGAGACTCAAGTCCGGAAAGCCAGAAATATGCGCAACAGTTAGCCGAAAAGTTCGGCGTAAAAACCATTGTTGAAGACATATCCGATGCCTTAAAAGGATTGGGTTGTTACCGGCGGCGTGACGAAGCGATCGCGAGGGTCGTTCCCGGTTTTGACCCTGATACAGACAGAGCGAAAATAGTGATCAAGCAAAACATAGAAAGCAGCATCCCAGCTATTTTTTCGGTAGTTGCAATAAAGCCTAACGGCAAACAATATACCAGGCTGCTCCCGGCGAAAGAGTACCTTGAGATTGTCGCCGCCACGAATTTTAAACAAAGAACCAGAATGTCTATGCTTTACTTCCATGCCGAGCGACTTCACGCTGCCGTGGTTGGCACGCCTAACAAACATGAGGTGGAACAAGGCTTTTTTGTGAAACACGGCGACGGGGCAGCTGACATTATGCCGATCGGAGGTCTTTACAAAACCCAGGTTTATCAGTTGGCGAATTTTCTGGGTGTACCAGCGGAAATTATTAAACGCACTCCGACAACAGATACCTACACTGCGGAACAAACACAAGAGGAATTCTTTTATCAACTTCCCTTTGAGATGATGGACCTTTTGTGGCATGCATGGGAAAATGAATATCCGGCAGAAATTCTCGCCGAAGAATTGGACAAACCAGCAACGAAAATTAAAAACATCTACCAGAGCTTCGAGCGCAAGAGAAAAGCCACCAGCTACCTAAGAATGGCGCCAATCTTCTATAAATAAAAGGTCTGTTATCCGCATGAACGCATTCGACTACTTTTTTAAGACATCAAGATCTTTGGACAAGAACTTTGTAATTGGACCAGAAGAAGAAGCATCCTTCAAAGAAATCTACGAAGACAGTCTGAGGATTGCGGATTATCTGCGGTCAGTAATTGGTCAGGAGAAAAATATCCTGTTAATCGCAAATAATTCCGTTTTCTTTATCAAAGTATACCTGGCGATCCTCAAATCAGGAAATATCTGCGTGCCTGTAAATCCGTTAACCGAACAAAAGACTATAGACTTTATCACTGATGTTACAAAGAGTAAATATGTATTTCAATCTGAAAGTCCCCCTTTTAACAAAAAACTTGACGGAGTAATTAAAGTCAGCGATGCTGATATCAAAGTTCTGAGACAAAGACAGCTATTGAATCCAAAAACAATCTCAGAAAATTTCGATCCCGACCGCACAGCCGAAATATTGTTTACCTCGGGATCGACTGGTACGCCGAAGGGCGTAGAACTTAGTCATCGGAATCTTTGCAGCAACACCCAGGCGATTACTGAATACCTGAACCTGAGCTCGGCAGACATTATGAGTGTCGTGTTACCATTTTCGTACTGCTACGGACTATCGCTGCTCCATACGCATTTAAGAGTTGGAGGCTCCCTTGTATTAAATAATAGCTTTATTTTCCTCGGGAAGGTCATTTCAGACATGAAAAAATACAGATGCACCGGTTTTGCCGGTGTTCCCAGTCATTTCCAGATTTTGCTCCGGAAGGCTGCGTCATTTTTGGGAAGCAAGTTGCCGGATCTCAGGTTCGTGACCCAGGCCGGGGGCAAACTTCATGATGTGTTTATCAGGGAATTCCTGGACGGCTTTCCAGGAGTTGATTTTTTTACAATGTATGGTCAAACTGAGGCCACAGCACGTTTAGCCTACCTATCGCCTGCCCTCCTGCCGAGTAAAGCCGGATCCGTTGGAAAAGCGATCCCCGGTGTCGTGTTGATGGTGGTTAATGACCAGTTTATTCCGGTCAGAGCCGGGGAAATTGGCGAGATCATTGCCAAAGGCGACAACATCATGAAAGGTTACTATAACGCTCCCGAAGAAACAAAAAATGTTATGACGAGCGGCTGGTTGCACACCGGTGACCTGGCGACAATTGATAGTGAGGGGTTTATCTACATAGTTGGTCGAAAAAAAGATATCATAAAAGTTGGCGGTAGAAGGGTCAGCCCACGGGAAATCGAGGATGTGATTTTGTCCGTACCAGGAGTGATCGATTGTGCAATCGAAGGCATATACGACGATCTCCTGGGAGAAGCTATCAGGGCCAGCGTAGTTGTTACGGAACGGTGCAACAGAGCCAAAACGGAAGAGAAAATTCGAAAAACATGTATCAAAAACCTTTCCCTCTACAAAGTACCACAAATCATTTGCTTTGAAGATGCCCTTATGTTAAATCCTTCAGGTAAGAAGGTGATACGGATCTCGCCGAACGTTCAATTATCCGCAAATCCATAAACACTCATATGACCCGGTTTAATAAAATCTATTCGATAAGTCCGTCTGCACGGATTGGCCGAAATGTTAGAATTGGCCAGAATTGTATCATTCATGACAACGTTGAAATTGGCGATGACAGTGTAATATGCGAAAACTGTATTATCGGGGAACCCGGTGTTAATTCATATTACGATACTGAATATCAGAACCCGTTAACCCGCATCGGTGCAAATTCAATAATAAGAAGCGGCTCTGTAATCTATTCCGGAAGTATTTTTGGCGAGGGCTTCAAAACCGGCAACCTGGTTTCGATCAGAGAAAATACAGTATTCGGAAAAAATTGCGTAGCCGGAACACAATCCGATATTCAGGGGAATGTGGTATTCGGCGACTACTGCCGCTTGAACAGCCATGTTCAGATTTCCTCCAAATGTGTATTCGGCAGCTTTGTCTTTATTTATCCCTTTGTGGTTTTTACAAATGACCCACACCCTCCATCAAATGTTCTGATGGGAACTGTCGTCGGCGATTTCTCGCAGATAGCGGCGGGCGCAATAATATTACCGGGAGTTAAGATCGGGAAACACAGTCTCATTGGTGCAAACTCCCTGATTAGCCGCAATGTTGGCGATTTTGAACTGCACTCGGGAAACCCGGCCACTAAGGTATGTAACCTTAATTATATCCTGTCAAAAGAAAAGAGCGGGTCACATTATCCGTGGCCATGTAACTATGATAAAGGCCTGCCGTGGCAAGGCAAAGACTTCAATGAATGGCTCAATTCAGAAGAAGGTAAGATCTATGCATAGACAACAAAAAACCCAATCGTTCATTCTTACAATCAGAACACCCGGCGACACCCTTAGGTTGGCCAGGTGACTCACAGGCGATGGCTTCAACAATACACCGAACCGCTGAAGTTCAAACGGTCAATATTGGCGATGGAACAATAATATGGCAATACTGCGTAGTACTACCCGGAGCAATAATCGGAAACGACTGTAACATTAATTGCAACGTCTTTATTGAAAATAATGTTCGGATCGGCAATAACGTCACCGTAAAATCAGGTGTGCAGTTATATGACGGAGTATCGGTAGCTGATAATGTTTTTATCGGCCCCAATGTGACGTTTACCAATGACCTTATTCCAAGATCTAAAAATCGCAATGCAGTCTGCGTTCCAACTAAGCTTCAAAGGGGCGCTTCAATCGGTGCAAATTCAACGATCATTGCCGGAGTGATAATTGGTGAATTTTCCCTGGTTGGTGCTGGCAGCGTTGTGACCCGTGATATCCCACCCTATACAGTTTGGTATGGTAATCCGGCAAAGCATCGTGGATATATCACTGAATCCGGCGTACTGCTTAATGAGCACCTTATCTGCAAAGAAGGAAAACAATACATCTTAGAAAACAATATTCCGATCGTAAATGGTTAAGTTCCTGGATCTGCAAAAAATAACACAGCAAAACGCTACAGAATTTAAAGAAGCTGTAAATCGTGTAATTGACTCCGGATGGTATTTGTTAGGAAATGAAGTGCGGGAATTCGAGCAGAATTACTCAGCATTTTGTTCTGTTAATCATACGGTTGCAGTTGCTAATGGACTGGATGCACTCCGACTAATATTACGCGGATATATAGAAATGGGGATAATTAGTTACGGCGACGAGATCATAGTGCCGGCTAACACCTACATTGCAACCATTCTTGCCATTACGGATAATCGACTGACACCGGTATTTGTAGAACCCACCACTGATACTTACAATATCGATGTTCAAAAGATTGAAAATTCCATAACCGCTAAAACAAAGGCTATAATGATTGTCCACCTGTACGGACAATGTGCTTATAACTCTGCTATAGAAAACATTAGCAAAAAATTTGGACTGAAACTTATTGAAGATAATGCCCAGGCCCAGGGAGCCACATACCATGGGAGACCAACCGGCTCGCTGGGCGACGCCGCCGGGACAAGCTTTTATCCCGGAAAGAACCTCGGCGCCTTTGGTGACGCGGGAGCAGTTACAACCAACGATGCATCGTTGGCTGAAACTATAAGGAAACTTGCAAACTATGGTTCTCAGATCAAGTATGTTAATGAATATGCGGGACTAAATAGCCGAATGGATGAGATACAGGCAGCGGTATTGAATGTAAAACTCAAGTACCTCGCCGATAACACAAAAAAACGGCGGGCAATTGCCGCAACGTACCGGGATCAGATCAATAACCCCAAAATTATTTTACCTGCCGTTATCGATGAAGAAGGCCATGTTTGGCATCTGTTTGTAGTAAGCACCGCCAATAGAGATAGGCTTCAGCGCTATTTAACAGACAACAATATCGAAACTATAATTCATTATCCTATACCGCCATACAAACAAAAGGCATATCATAACTGGAATAAGCATTGTTATCCGATTACCGATAAAATTCATCGGGAGATCCTCAGCTTACCCATAAGTCCGATTATGAGCCAGGATGACATTCAACGGGTAATAAAGGCCGTGAATAATTACTGAACTCCCAATAGTCAATATCTCATATCATGAATATAACAAAACGGATAGTTGAACGAGTGATGCCAATTTTAAAGAGACTTGATTATGTTCTGGTTAACCGGCAGACCTACTCGACCGACAGAAAGTATTACTACGACGTACTTGCTGAATTCTCAAAAGGGCGACATGAAGAAAAAATCGAGTCCATCGTGTTTTCTAAGAACCGGGCGATGCAGTTACATGCATTTCTCTCGTCGTATAAAAACATGGTAGATGATCCGGGAAGGATATACGTGATCTACAAGGCGTCTCCCGGTCGGCATGAACAAAGTTACAATCAGCTAAAAGAGATTTTCACTACTGATCCCGTCATTTTTATTGAAGAGAATAATTTCAGACTGCAGTTAATCGAAGTGTGTGAGCGATCCCGGGCAAAAACCGTGGGGCTTTTCGTTGACGACATGATATTTACTCAAAAAGTGAGTTACTCAACTCTGGTAAGTATAAACACGCTTGAATATACACCAACATTAAGCAGGGGAAGTGATCTTGATTTTAGCCAGGTCTTAAATAAGCCTCTCATTGTTCCCAATCTTACACCCTACAAAAATGGCTTGCACAGTTTTAGCTGGAATAGTTCGAAGGTTTTCAGTGACTGGACCTACCCGTTGGGAGTTTCCGGATACTTCTATGGAAGAGAAGAGTTAATTGTAATGCTTCATCAACTCGTATTTAATACGCCGAATTCACTGGAGAGCAGTATGCAGAGGTTTCTTCCTCTGTATATCAACCGAAAAGGACTTTGCTATTCGAAAGTCGCATGTGTTTGCGTTCACGCTAACATGGTTCAAACTGAAGCCAATAATCCCGTATTGGGCACATTTTCAGTAGAAGAATTACTTGCAAAATGGGAGGCTGGACTAAAAATAGATATTTCTCCTTTTGTTGGAAAAAGTGCCGAGGCACAATTTCTACGATATGAATTTTACAAGGAAGCAGTATCTGAACTAAAAACTCAGGATGACAGATAGTAAAAAAAAGTCATATCGAAATATCATCAAAGGTACTGCCATTTTCGGAGGAGTTCAGATCTTTCAAATTCTTCTTACGATCCTAAAAGGGAAACTGGTTGCCGTGCTCTTAGGACCGGCTGGCTCGGGAATCGCAGCGTTGTTCATTTCGACAACAAACATCATTACACAGTTTTCGGGATTAGGTCTTAGTTTTAGCGCAGTTCGGGATATTGCCCAAGCTAATGAAGTCGGCGATCAGCAACGGATGAGCCGTACCATCAAAGTTTTCAGACGATGGGTATGGTTTACCGGCCTTCTGGGCGGTGTTATTTGCCTGATATTCGCTAAAGAGTTCAGTAAATTCGCCTTTGATACTACTAAGTATTCCTGGGGTTTTGTATGGTTGTCCGTTTCATTGCTCCTAAATGCCCTGTCGACCGGCGACATCACTCTTTTACAGGGCACGCGACAGCTGCAAAATATGGCTAAAGCGACAGTCTATGGATCCGGCATTGGTTTGATCCTGGCTTTTCCCTGCTATTATTACTGGCATTTGTCTGGAATTGTGCCTGCAATTATTGCTGCCTCGGTCGCGTCATTTATCGTCAACCGCTACTTTGCCCGAAAAATTAAACTTCCTCACCATAAGCTGACGCTCAAGGAAACATTCACAACTGGTCAACAAATGGCCCGACTGGGGATTGTCTTGATGATTTCCCAGGTGATCGGAACGGTAGTTACGTACGTAGTCAATACGTTTATAAGCCAAAGGGGCGGAATAGTAGACGTAGGACTATTTCAATCCGGAACAATGATAACTAACCATTCACTGGGGCTTGTGTTTACAGCGATGGCGGTTGATTATTTTCCCAGATTATCTGCAGTCGCTGACGATACATTAAAACTACGGGACCTTGTTAACCAGCAGTGTATCATGGTAACATTAATAATTACACCCCTGTTGATTAGTTTAATACTTTTTGCCCCCCTCCTCATTAGGGTTTTATTATCCGTAGAATACGTTGCAGCGCTCCCGCTTGTTCAATGGGTCAGTCTTGGAATGCTTTTAAAAGCGGCTTCCTATGCACTTGGGTATGTGTCCTTTGCTAAAGGAGACAAACGGACCTTTTTCTGGCTTGAAGGGATCTTCGGAAACGCATTAACGCTAACTTTCAATACTCTTGGATATTCATTATTAGGCATAGAGGGGCTGGGCATGTCATTCTTTGCATCCTATGCAATTTACATGGTCGTATTGATTGTTGTCGTTTATAAGAAATATAATTTTCGTTTCTATCGTGATTTTTTTTTCATTTTTATTCTACAGATCGTGATATGTTTGGCAGTCTTCAGTTTAGTCAGATGGGCTGATAATATGTTCACTTTATATACATTCGGAATAACTCTCCTCGCAGCAGCTACATACTATTCCTGGCGGGAACTAGATAAGTTAATTGACATTAAAGACCTGCTGAACAAGAAACTGAAAAGTTCACTTGTCACCTAATTCGTAATTGTCTGCGTTTTACGCGTCAACCTTCATATTGAAAAGCCACCTAATATGACCCCTCTGATTAGCATTGTGGTAATTACATACAACTCTGCCGAATACGTTCTGGAAACGCTCGAAAGCACTAAGGCTCAAACATATCAGAATATTGAGTTGATTATTTCGGACGACGCTTCAGCAGATAAAACAGTTCAGTTGTGTGAAAAATGGCTGACAACAAATCAAAGCAGATTTACAAGAGTCCAGCTCTTGAAGTCAAAAAAAAACTCGGGAGTTTCGGCAAATTGTAACAGAGGACTGTATGCCTCAAAAGGCGAATGGATAAAATTTATTGCCGGCGATGATATTCTACTGGACGAATGCATCGCGATGTATTACAAATTCATTTCGCGTACAAAAAGTCTTTTTATTTTCTCGATACCGTCAGTATTAATCAGTCCTGAAAACGAGCCTTTAAAGAATCAGATGGAAAACTTTTATCGTAGTTCCAGTCGCTTTTTCTCTCTTAACGCCCGGAAGCAATTTGAGTATCTTCTTATAAATCAAATACCGGTAAATCCTCCAACTCTTTTCTGCAACAGGCAGGCACTTATACGACTAAAAGGCTTCGACGAGCGCCATAAGTGTGAAGACCTGCCCTTATATTTAAACGCCACGTACAATGGCTACACGCTGGGTTTCATTAACAAAAAAACCATACGTTACAGGCTTCATAGCAACCAGCTTAGCGTTAAAGATCAGAAGGGATCTGTAAATCGCTATTGGTTTTATGAGCAATTGCGGATAAAGAGACAATACCTGACTATCCGGTTTATTTTTTTCAATCCCTTGCTTTTTGCGGAGTATCTCATCGAGCAATCTTCGAAGATTTTGATCATGCAGGCGGATAACAACAGGTTTCTCTCATCCCTCGTATCACTCCTGAAGCAGATTAAATCCAGGATCTCGTTCTCTTACATCAGATAGATATCTCCAGACTTCTTTTTCAAATATTCAAGAGAATCCTGGAATTCGTTTTCAACAACTATGACAACTGCAAACTCTGGTTTCATCGAAACTTGGAATTTCATTTTTGTTACGTTATTTGTTCTAACTTCAATAGAGTTTTTCGATGCACACTTTATAAACAAGAGTGTGGTTAACTATTCAAATTTTGGCTTCACCGCATTAGTAGTTTTACTTTTCCTTCCGCGAGGTTTTATTAAAAAGCCGGTAAATTTTATTGCACCGGTTCAGTTAATCACGCTGGCAATAATGATCTCCTTCTTTATGGCGGTGTTTTCCTGGAAGCAAAGCGTCACCGACACCTTCATCGCAACCATCCCGTTACTACTATGGCCCTTGTTTTTTTACCTTGATAGTGTCCGATTCTCGGTAAAGTTGCTCGAGCGAATAATATTGTGTTTAGGTGCAACCTATCTGGTGCTCTATTTTTATCAGTTCATAAACTCTGACACGATACTTTTCGGGAAGTCGTTATGGGGCGATGAGTTTATTGAAAACCGGGGCATTATCAGAATAAGTTTTCCCGGAGGCGGAATTTTTTATCTGGCCGTATTCATAGCGATCACCCGGATTTCCTCAGCACCGAACTTAAGGTGGTTATATCTTTGTTTCATGGTCGCCGGTGTTATTGTCCCGGTTATGCAGGTAACACGAGTGGACGTCGTAGGGGTTTTAATGATGTATGCAGTACACTTCCTCAAAGGTCAAAGTTTTCCGAAAAAGATCCTGATAACGCTTACTTGCCTAATTCTGGCGCTATATTTAAGTACCAGTTACACCAGGATAACGCCTGTCAAGGGAATGGTTGAAGCCCAGAAGGAAAATGTAAAAGACGGAGAAAAGTATATTAGACTGGTTGCCGGAAGCTATTTCCTTAACAACTTTTCTCCGTCCACCACCAACAGGGTTTTCGGAAACGGCGTACCATATGTCGACTTTTCATCGTACGGGCGATTTATATCGATTATTAATGATCAGCAAGGCTTCTACCTCGAAGATCTTGGTATCATATCTGTCTATACTTTATATGGAGTTTTAGGAGTTATTGCCTACTTAATAATCTGGATCAAGAGCTTTACATTGAAATTACCGCGGCAATTTCAGTATCCCAGATATTATTTATGGTTTCTTCTGATAACAAGCCTCACAACTTCAAATCTGTATTCTCCTAACTATTTGATATCGACTGTTATTGCCATCTACATATACCAGACCGTTAGTAGCCGGGCAGAGAAATATAAAGCAGCCATCCAGCAGATCGATCCTGTCTGGTTATCTCCAGGCATCGGTACTAGCTCGAAACTTAAGTAGTCAGTAATGAAGCGGAGTTTAATAATACTTTCATCAGAACAATTCGGATATTTAACAGACACATTAAAATATTGTCAGTATGCCTTTTCAGAGTTCTCAATAACTTATGTGGGATGGGATTATGGTAAGCCAAGAATTCAACTGCCCGCGGTAAACGCGATTTATGTATCCAGGGAAGGAAACCTGGCCATGAGAAATGCAAAACTGCTTTACACTTTTCATAAGGAAATTAAAAGCAAACAACCTGATGTCATTTTTGCAAATTACACCCGAGGCATCTCTATTGTAAAACTACTTAACAGGAAAAGCAATTTCATTCTCGATATACGTACTTTGTCGGTTAATAAAAAATCGAATGTCAGGCTCTGGTATAATACCCTGTTAAAATTCGAGCTCTCCTTTTTCAAAGAAATTTCGGTAATAAGTGAAGGGGTGGCGCGGCTATTAAAGCTGAAAAATTATTACCTGTTGCCGCTTGGTGGAGAATGCTTCTGTACCTTCAGCAAATCGTTTGACAAGCTTGCTTTTCTTTACGTGGGTACCTTTGAAAACAGGAACATGATCAAATGCATAGAAGCTTTTCATCTCTACTTAGCAAAGAATACCAGTCGGGAGCCCCCTCCCACTTTCACTATCATTGGGGGGCCGGATGGAGCTGAGCTTGCCGAAGTAAAACGGTATATTAAGGAGCATAATCTCGAAAATCAGATCATTACAACCGGGCCATTGCGTCAGGATCAGCTAAGGCCATTTTTTGAACAGGCTAACATTGGTATATCGTATATCCCGATCAAACCTTATTACGATTTTCAGCCATCTACAAAAACCTTTGAATATCTGATTTCAGGCTTGCCCGTAATCGCCACTACGACACATGAGAATAGCAAAATTGTAGATCATAGCTGCGGGATCCTGGCTGGCGACAGTGTGGAAGCCTTCGCCGATGGACTGAATAAGATCGAGACCGGCAAAGACCGGTTCAATAGTGATTTCATCAGAAGAAAATATAAACAGTATTCCTGGAAGTACATCGTCAAAAACTATTTTTTAACGATGATTAATAAAATTGCCGAAGTAAATTCCCAGGCGGAAATCGACGAACAAAGATCCATAACGGGTCGGCTGTTTTCAAAAGAGAGGTGACAAACTATCAATTTCTCTCAGCATGACAATCAATTATATAATCCTGGCCCATAAGCACCCCGGACAATTACGGCGGTTGATCGAGAAATTGTCTGACAGTGATTGTTTCTTCTACGTACATATCGATAAGGGCCGTGCGATCGAACCCTTTCTTTCAGAGACTGCCGAATTTGACAACATTTACTTTGCTTCAGCTGAGCAACGCGAATACGGTACCTGGGGAGATATTGGAATTGTCAGGGCTACGTTAAACCTCGTCGAGCAAATTCTTTCGGATGGTCGAAATGGCTATTGCATTTTGTTAAGCGGACAAGATTACCCGGTCACGAATGTCAGTATTATCCGGTCGTATCTGCTGGAAAATTCCGGGTCCGTATTTATGTCATATTTCCCTATTCCATCTGCCGACTGGTGTGCCGGCGGCATTGAACGTATAAGTCAGTATAAATTTAATATCTCAAACCGGCGGGGCGATTTTGTTCTATGTCCCTCTGTTTCTCAAAAGGATTTCTACTCGATACAGACGATAAAAAAGGTTTTCAAGCTACTGATTAGAAGAAAAATCAGGTTTCTCCTGATGTTATTAAAGCGAAGGCCCGGCTTTCCCGCCTATCTTATGCCTTTTGGCGGAGACCAATGGTGGAGTATGCCAACTGATATCGCAAAAGAGATTATTGGTTTTCTTCATGAGCATCCGGACTATCTGGAATTTCATGAACATACACTGTTGCCCGACGAAATATTCTTTCAGTCCATAATACTGCATCTAAACCAGGTCAGTCCCCTGAAAATAAAGCCGACGCTGACCTATATAAACTGGCAAAGGAAAAATGTACCCTTGCCCGTAACGTTCACCGAGCATGACAGGGAAGAATTAACTAATCTGCCGATTGGAAAATTCTTCGCCCGCAAATTTGATATGGATATAGACAACAACATACTCGACACCCTTGATGAAGTCATAGCCAGCAACAGTCATCAAAAATCTGATCGACCAGTGAAGAACACCATAATGGAAAAAACAGAATAAAACGAACTTTCGGGTACAAATGTCAAATCTTGTAAGAAGAATTCTATTCGGAGTATTAAGGTTCTCGCAGCTTCCCTTTATTTTCAGGGAAATGATTCAGCGTAATAAGGTGACGATACTGGTATTTCATGATATCAGTAAAGCTACAGCCGAAAGAACTTTTTCGTACTTGTCGTCCCGATACAATATAATCCGGCTGGATCAATTTCTAGAAGCCTGTGAGCGAAAAGACCAAAATCTAATTCCCGAGAAAGCCTTGATTGTAACGTTTGATGACGGGCATATCCGAAACTATAGTTTGCTGCCGCTCCTGGAAAGGTTCGCGATGCCCTGCACTATTTTTCTATGCGCGGGCATAATTAATACAAAGAGACATTTTTGGTTTAAGCACAGGCATGAAACCGTTTCAGTCGAGGAATTGAAAAAGAAGTCAACCGAACATAAGCTTAAACTTCTTGCCGAATCCGGTTTTCATCCGGAACGGGATTATGAATTTCCCCAAGCGCTTACAAAACTGCAAATACGCAAAATGGCAGGCATGGTCAATATGGAAGCACACACGATGTTTCATCCCTGCTTGCCTAATTGTACCGACCTCCAGGCCCGAACAGAAATATTCGGGTCGAAAGAGACCCTCGAGCACCAATTTGGCCTAAGAATCAAGGCCCTGGCTTATCCTAACGGTGATTATACTGAAAGGGAAATTGCACTTACAAAAGAAGCAGGATACCGATGCGGCGTAACCGTTGACGCTGGTTTTAACACTATAGCCAGTGATCTCTACAAGCTAAGGCGGATCGATACCAATGACACTGATGACATTAATGAACTAATAGTAAAGACAAGTGGCTTATGGACATTTTTTAAATCCGGATTTAGAATAAAGACGTAAACATATGAGCCTAAAAATTGGCATACTTGCAGACAAAACTTTGTCTGATTTCAGACTGAAAACTATTCAACCGATTTTGCAGAATGTAGAATTCTTAGTCGCGCTCGCAGTCGTTCACAATCGAACCGAGAGAACGTTAAAGCAGAAGTTCGCGGATAACATTAAGCGAAAGCGTGGCGCGTATATTCTCGTTTTAGCTATCAGTGCATTATTTAAAGGAAAACCGGCTGGTGTAAAAGCCATTGACTTTTTCAGGAAGAACAGAGTTAAAACACTTGAAACGAACAGCCTTTATTCATCCGAAGTAATTGAGAGACTAAAGTATGAGGCGCTTGATGTACTCTTGCTGGTCTGTGATGCCGGCATAATTAAAGAGCCGCTTTTATCCGTTACTCGGGTAGGGATTCTATCCTACCATCATGGGGACATGCGCAAATTTCGCGGTTTACCACCTGCTTTTTGGGAGTTGTACAACCATGAAAAAAAAATGGGTATTACCGTTCAGATCTTGTCTCCGGAGCTCGACAGCGGTATTCCGGTAGAAGAAAAAAGTATTGAAATATTCTGCTGGGATTGTCCGAACACACTTGTCAGCAGAGCTTTTAAAGAAAGTGAGGATATGATGCATAATGCCTTGATTAAACTTCAAAGTCCGGAATTTGTACCGCAACCACTGGAAAGTTTTGGACCGGTTTATACATTTCCACGGCTTTCAGCATGGCTATATATGTATTGCAAGATCCTGGCGAGGAGGATTCAGTATCACTTCGGATATAGGTCGGCTAATTTGTTGACCAGACGAATCTAATCGGCAGAAGGTGCAACATCCGAATATGAAGCATTTTCTGCACCTATTTTAACATTATCGTAATACAATGTACGATTCGTAGTTGTAGATTGGTAATCTTCTGCCCACGCGTACTTATAAACGCCGATTTTAAAAAAATTCCCTTTCAGGTCTCTGAAATTTGTACGGTCAAATCGCTGAACAACCAATTTGCCGTTTTTCCATATTTCCAGTATACCGTCGCTCTCATGAGAAAACTTTACATGAATGACCCAGTCCGTCCACGCATTCCTGTCATATGCACCCAGATCAAAGTCTCCTCCAAACTTCGCTGAAAATACCCATCGGCCATATTTGGTATACATTGCCATCGGGGAATTCACCATAGACCGGCCATCCAGATCTACGGAGCTGATGGCATGCCACTGAAACAATTGTTCCTCCGCAGGGTCCGGTACATAAGATGCAGGCAGGAATATGCTCATACCATACCAGCGTTCAAACCTTGGTGTTTCCACCCATTCAAGCAGCGCCTCTGAGCGCTTGCTGCCCCCTACGATCTTGTCAGTTTTATTCAGTATGAATCTGGCGGAATATGAACCGGTTCTGGCTTGTTCCTTAGACCGGGTGATCGATTGAGATGTTGCACCTTCCAGATAGAGATCGCTTAGCGAATTACTCTCCTCGAATGAACTTTTAAAGACCAAATGTTTCGCAGGGATTGAAGGTACAGTAGGTGGCAGTGGCGATGGATTTTCAACACTGTCAGCGGGGCCGGCAAAAACAGACTCTAAAGGTTCAGGGGTACATCCAATAGTGAAAGCCAGTTGAAGAAAAAACAAAACGTGCACTCCTTTTAACCCTGGCCGGATCAGTTTGTTTCGTTTCATATAACGAGCTAAAATCGAAAGGACCACACTACTGTCTGGTCCTTTCGATAAATTTTACTTCTTTATGAGATGAAATGCTGCAACCATGGCATGTCCCTTGTCCCCTCTGAAGTTCAGGTTCAAAGTGCCATCTGTAACAGATACGGTTCTTGTAAGGAAATAGGCCTTGCTTTTGCCCGCAACTTTATATATGTCGAGATTAGCAATTATCTCCTTGCTTTCGGCAAGAACATCGAACTGTCGCAGCCCGGCTGAGGAATTATAATTTTCAACGAAGCTAAAGACAACGTCGTAGGTCCCGTTTGCTACAGGAACATTATAGCTGAAAGTGTCGCCATAGTGGCCTACCTGAAACATTGCATCATCTGTGGTATTGGCAACTGCAGTAGTGACTTTATGTGAAAAGCCCCCCGAAAAATATTTGTCTGCCTGGTACGTAATACCGTTCGAAGCCTTGAACTCGGATCCTCCGCCATTTACTGAAAAAGTTACCGAAGGGCTTGGAGCCGGTGCCGGTGCCGGTTCCGGGGAAACTGTCGACGATGACTTAACAACGTGGAAAGCGGCAACCATTGCATCGCCTCGATCGCTCCGGAAGTTCAGATTTAATTTTCCGTCTGTAACCGAAATCGTCCTGGTAAGAAAGTAAGCTTTACTCTTACCGGCAACAGTGAATATGTCAAGATTGGAGATTATTTCTTTTCCTTCTCCTAAAACATCAAACTGGCGCAAACCAGCAGAAGAATTGTAATTTTCAACAAATCCAAAGACCACATCGTAGGTACCGTTTGCCACAGGAACGTTATAACTGAAGTTGGTACCATAATGCCCTTTCTGAAACATGAGGTCGTCAGTAGTATTGGCGACCGCCCCGGTAACGCTATGCGAGAAACCACCGGAAAAATATCTATCCGCCTGATAGGTTATCCCGTTCGATGCCTTGAATTCAGCACCTCCGCCGTTTACTGCAAACACTGGAGTTGTAGAGGGCGCGGGTGCCGGGGTAGGTTCTGGTGCAGGGACTGGAGCTGGCGCAGGTGAAGTTGCTTGTCCACCGGGTGCAACATCTGCATATGATGAGGTTCCGTCACCTATTTTAACGTCATCGTAATATAAAGTACGGGTAGTTGTGGTCGATGCATACCCGTCAGTCCAGGCATATTTGTAAACACCGATCTTGAAATAGTTACCTTTCAAGTCACGATAGTTATTACGCCCGGTGGTCTTTACAACCAGCTTACCGTCTTTCCATAGTTCAAAAATGCCGTCAGATTCGTGAGAAAATTTAACGTGTACAACCCAATCGGTCCATTTGCCCTTTTCATAAGGTCCAAGGTCAAAAGTACCACCGTATTTCATGAAAAACTCCCACCGGCCATTTTTTGTATACATCGCCATTGGAGAGTTAACCATAGAAACACCGTCAAGGTCCTTGGTACCCATAGCATGCCATTGGAATAGCTGCTCTTCGGCCGGATCGTTAACATATGATGATGGAACAAAAATGCTCATTCCATACCAGCGCTCGAACTTAGGCTGTTCAACCCAGTCAAGAAGCATCTCCGAACGCTTACTACCGCCGACGATCGCATCGGTTTTATTAAGAACAAATTTTGCAGAATAGCTGCCGGTTTTTGCCTGTTCTGCAGAACGGGTTATTGAATTGGCTGTGGCCCCCTCAAGATATTCATCGCTAACTGAAGTCGCACCTTCAAATGAGCTATTGAAAATAAAAGAGCTTCCAGCGCTTGTAGTAGCCATCGTCTGATGACCAATCTCAGCTGCAGGCCTAGCTTCAGACTCATTCTTGTCACAACTCGAAGCCAGGACGGTAAATCCGAGCAGGACGGCACTTAAGCCTTTTGTGGTAAATGATTGTATGTTTTTCATGCCTGTTACTTACGGGCACGTAGTTGAGAATGTTACAAACAATTTACTTTGGGAATTGTATATGACAGAATTACAATCGCAATTCATATCAATCCTGAACGGGAATCACCGGAAAAGGTTACATTATTTTGGTAACCTCACGCGCGAAACCATCTCTCAATTTTTTCTGCATCAACACCGAAGGCTTGGTCTGGTGATCGTCTGACAGCTGGATCCGGAAAACATTTTAAGTTCACTATATTATGCAAAACCGTTTTTTGTACGCCCTCTGCATTGTACTGTCATTATCGGATTTGTTAATTATCAACGGCTCTTTTTTCCTGGCTTCTGAATTCTCGGATGCACTCGATAAGGGTTTCGCTTATGAATACTATCAGAATGATCTGCTCAATGCCAATCTGATCTGGCTCATAGCATCCTCTCTGTTCCAGATCTACAACAAAAGGAACATTAGGCACATTGAACAGATATACCGGCGTACCTGGAAATCGGTGGTTTCGCATCTTATCTTATTTATCTTTCTCTCCTCGATCTACCGAAAAAGCGACTTGTCACTGACCTTTCTCAGTCTCTTTTATGCCTTATGCGCTCTGAATTTTGTTGTAAGCCGCTTTACCTGTACAGCAATAGAAATCATCTTCATCAAACGATACAAAACAAGAAAGCCTGTTGCCGTTATGGGGTTAAACCAGATGGGTTTACGTCTGGCCGCCTTCTTTGAAGGTAATAAAAAACAGTATTCGTTTAAGGGATTTTTAGATTCCGACAATTCTTTATTCGTCGATAAATCAGGAAATCTTCTGCCTGCTGCGTCCGAACAATTGAGGATAGCCGCAGAAAAAAACATCAGGGAGGTTTATGTATCATTAACCGCCGAACGAATAAGCGAAGCAGGCTTTTTGCTGCAGGAGGCTGAACGCCAATGTATAAATCTAAAGTTTGTTCCCGATTTCAGCAAATCGCTTTCAACGCCGTTCCGTATAAACTATCTGGGAGAGTTTCCTATAATTACCCTCAGAAACGAACCTCTTGAAGACATCGATAACCGATTCAAAAAGCGGTTGTTTGACATACTCTTCAGTTTCTTTATTATTATCTTCATTCTAAGCTGGCTCTTCCCGCTGATCGCGATCATGATCAAGCTGCAAAGCAAGGGCCCGGTCCTGTTCAAACAACTGCGAAGCGGCCGGGATAATCAGGTGTTCTATTGTTACAAATTCAGGAGCATGACAGTAAATAAAGAAAGTGATCTGAAACAGGCTACCAGGTGTGATGACCGGGTGACACGAATAGGTCGGTTTCTGAGAAGAACAAGCCTGGATGAACTTCCTCAGTTCTTTAATGTCCTATTTGGTGACATGAGCGTTATTGGCCCCCGCCCTCATATGCTGAAGCATACTGAAGAATACCGGGCGCTGATCGACAAGTACATGGTTCGTCATCATTTGAAGCCTGGCATAACCGGATGGGCACAGGTAAACGGCTACCGCGGCGAAACAAACACAAAAGCGTTAATGGAAAAAAGAGTGGAACACGACATCTGGTATATCGAAAACTGGACCATGATGCTTGACATAAAAATCATCTTTTTAACAATATTCAATCTGCTGCATGGAAGCGACAACGCATACTGACGTTCAAAAACAATCATCATTGTCGTCAGCATCAAAAGCTCCGACCAGAGAGTATCCCATAATGGCCAGAACAAAAATTAATAGAACAAAAAGGATTACCATTGTAAAAGCAGTGTGTTTATTTTGTGCGTTCTTAGATGTGATCCAATATCTGTGCCATCTTGCTGATCGCTCGATTCCCTCTCCAAATCGACCCACAAACCTCCCCTCCTGACTCCCACCTCCTCCCTGGAAACATCCAGCCAAAAGTCCCTTCTCTTCAAGATAATTCCTTCAATCGCCATTCAGAGACGACTGGTTATCGCATACACCTTCGTCTCCTCAAACCGAGAAGCCACGATGATCTCCGTATCCTGAGCATGGGCAGCGAATAGCTCATGCACAAGTTTCGGGCAGTTATTGTCCTTTGACAGGTGCGACAAAAACAAGTGGCTCATAAAGGGCGGTTTGTACGTAATGAAGACTTCGAGTGCCTGTTTATTTGACAAATGGCCTTTCCCGCCGCGAATTCTTTTCTTCAGAAAGTAGGGATACCTGCCCCGGTCCAGCATGTCATCATCATAATTTGCTTCCAGAAATGCAGCGTGACACTGCCCGAAATGATGAATCAGCTGATCGCACGGAGCACCGATGTCCGTAAATACTCCTACCGTGACGCCGTTGTACGTGACCACGAAACTGTGAGGCTCGGATGCATCATGCAGCTTGGGGAACGCTTTTACGCAAAGCCTGCCGATCTCTACCCCTTCAAAAGCCGCAAATGTATTCACCAGATCGCCGGCTAGATTTAACCCTCCGTTTCGAAGGGTATTGGGCGTAATGTATACCGGAAGCCTGTACTTTTTTACCAGTCCGGCTATGCCGCGTATATGGTCGGAATGCTCATGTGAAACAAAGATAGCCTTTATCCGGTCCATCGATAATCCAAGTCGCTTCAACCGCTTTTCGGTTTCGCGACAGGAAATACCTGCATCAACAAGTATCGCCTCGTTTTCGTTACCTACATAATAACAATTACCGTTGCTTCCGGAATTCAGGGAGGTGATGAACAGGGACATTGGAACGGCAAAAGTAGAAAGTAAATACGATTTTTTTCATTTTTTTATATTTGCAGGAATAGACGAACCATTAAGGTTTGTATTCGGTGTCCGTTGGGTCTGCCGTTCTCTGTAACTGCTCATTATGAATAGAAAAACCGTAGTACTTAACTCATTTCCTGCCCAGACCATATGATCCACTTAGCACCACTGATTCTTGATCTGGGACTGATTTTGTCTGCGGCAGCAATTACTACTCTGCTTTTTAAGTGGATCAAACAGCCACTCGTTCTCGGCTATATACTTGCCGGTCTTTTGGTCGGCCCGCATATAGCGTATCTTCCGACCGTTGCTGACGAAAAATCGATCACTATCTGGGCCGAGATCGGCGTGATCTTTTTGTTGTTCAGTCTTGGACTTGAATTCAGCTTCAAAAAGCTGATCAAAGTAGGAGGCTCCGCCTCTATTACGGCCGTGGTAGAAGTTGTCTTCATGTTGTCGTTCGGCTTCTTAGCCGGAAAACTGATGGGATGGAACACCATGGACAGTATCTTCCTTGGGGGAATTCTCTCCGTCTCTTCTACAACGATCATTATCAGGGCTTTTGAAGAACTGGGAGTAAAACATAAAAAATTTGCAGGACTGGTTTTCGGTGTACTGATCGTCGAAGACCTGGTGGCGATCTTATTGCTTGTACTTCTGTCCACCCTGGCTGCCAGCCAGCAGTTTGCCGGCGCCGAAATGTTCAGTTCAGTACTCAAACTGTCATTCTTTCTGGTTATCTGGTTCATAGCTGGTATTTTTCTGCTCCCAACATTCCTGAAACGCACGCGCCATCTCATGAATGATGAAACCATGCTCATTGTGTCGCTCGCGTTGTGCCTTCTTATGGTTATCCTGGCCACTTATGTTGGGTTTTCGCCTGCTCTGGGTGCATTTATAATGGGTTCAGTTCTGGCTGAAACACCCCAGGCCGAACGGGTAGAGCATCTTACCAAATCGGTTAAAGACCTTTTTGCCGCCATTTTCTTTGTATCGGTAGGTATGATGATCGACCCTGAGATGCTGATCGAGCATTACCAGGCCGTTATCGTCATTACCATCGTAACGATCATCGGAAAGTTTATCAGCTCCGGAGGTGGCGCAATCCTTTCCGGACAAACATTGAAAACTTCCGTTCAAACCGGAATGAGCCTGGCGCAAATAGGTGAATTCTCCTTCATTATCGCCACTCTTGGCTTAACGTTAAAGGTGACCAGCGGCTTTCTCTATCCTATCGCTGTAGCGGTATCCGCAGTAACAACATTCACCACCCCCTACCTGATCCGTGCTTCGCTACCGGTTTCCCAGTGGATCGAAAAGAGCCTCCCGGAAAAATGGGTTTTAAAACTCAGCACTTACAGCTCCGGAACTGCAAAGATCACCACCACCACCGATTGGAAGGTCCTCCTTCGGGCATACATCACAAATATCATTGTACAGTCCGTTATCCTGATATCGATCATTATTCTTTCTTCGCGTTTTCTGCATCCGCTTGTTATTTCGTACACAGGCGATAATATCCGTGGTAACTCCGTTACCGTTGCGGTCTCTTTTATTCTTATGGCACCCTTTTTATGGGCGCTGGCAGTAAAACGTATTGAAAAAACGGCCTATTCGCATCTTTGGTTGAACCGCAAGCTGCAACGCGGCCCCCTGATCGCCATTGAAGTTTTCCGCATCCTGCTGGCCGTGATCTTCTTCTCGTTTGCACTGTATATATTTCTTGATACGCTGCTGGCGGTGATCGTTGGCATTTGTCTGTTCGCCGCAGTTATGTTTCTGTTCTCCACCCGGCTGCAGGCTTTCTATAGCAGACTGGAAAAGCGCTTTCTGTTAAACCTTAATGCCCGCAATGAGGGTACATTTTCAAATCTGATCCCATGGGAAACGCACCTTGCGGAATTGGAGGTTGCGCCCGAATCAGGGTTTATCGGTAAAACTCTTGAAGAACTTGCATTGCGAGAAAAATATGGTATCAACATTGCTTTAATAGAGCGCGGCAAGCTGGTGATCGCCACTCCCGGTCGTGAAGAAAGACTCTACCCAAATGATAAGTTAACCATCATAGGAACAGATGATCAACTTGCATTGGTAAAAGAACAGCTTGAGATATCAAGCCTCTTTACAGAGGACGCGGATTCAACACAGAAAGACCTGGAGTTACAGAAGCTGATCATCACCCACGATTCGCCGGTTTGCTACAAGACGATAAGAGAATCGGGTATACGCGAGCAGTCGCAGGGATTGGTCGTCGGAATTGAAAGGGATAACGATAGAATTCTGAATCCCGACTCCGGGTTCGTATTTAAACCGGGCGACACACTCTATATTGTCGGAAATAAGAAGCGGGTGCGACGGCTCCTGGCAGGTACTGCATAGAGATGCCTTCGGTATGCAGGCCCCTGATTTTAGTGCACGCACTCCGGGGGACTGTATTTATCCTATTTTTTATACCTTTGCGGTCTTTTAACAGACACAGGATTTGTCCATTCGTCTATAGCTCTTATAATGAAGATACCATACGCAGAAGTACTTCTTTATCCTCAAACCATAAAAATCTGTTGCTTATGAACGGGAAAAAGAGGTTAAGTATCGGAAGCCTGATCGAAAGGTTCTTTTTTAAAGTATATGAGGTTGCCTACTTCATTACAAGATATTTTAAAGAGTTTTTTAATCCTCCGTTTGAAACGCAGGAGTTTTTGAAACAGTGCTACAATATCGGATACCGGTCGCTTTCACTCATCACAGTTACCGCATTTATCACCGGTTTCGTTTTTACCAAACAATCCAGACCATCGCTTGCTGAATTTGGCGCCACGTCCTGGATCCCTTCATTGGTGGGTATCGCGATCGTTCGTGCTCTGGCCCCCCTCGTCACAGCCCTGATCTGTGCCGGTAAGGTAGGTTCGAGCATCGGAGCCGAGATCGGTTCAATGAAAGTGACCGAGCAGATCGATGCCATGGAGGTTTCGGCCACAAACCCGTTCAAATACCTGGTATTTACACGTGTAACAGCCAGTGCGCTGATGCTTCCGGTGCTGACGATGTATACCGGCTTTATCGCCTTGCTGGGGGCGTATATCAATGTTTCCCAGAATGAACTGACCAGCTTTCAGACGTTCTTCCTGAACGCATTTGATAAGATCTCATTTCTTGACCTCTTCTCTTCGATTATCCGTTCACTCGCTTTTGGCTTTACTATTGGTATTGTTGGCTGTTTTAAAGGCTATAACGCAGATCAGGGCACGCAGGGAGTCGGCAAGGCAGCGAACTCAGCGGTGGTCGCCTCTATGTTCCTGATCTTTATCGAGGAGATCATTATTGTACAGATCGTTAACTCATTACGGTAATAATGGAAACGACACAGCAGACATTCACCGATCGCGTGATCAAGATACGCAACCTTTATAAGTCGTTTGGCGAGAACCATGTTCTCCGCGGAATTAACCTTGACCTGTACCGCGGCGAAAATCTGGTGGTGTTGGGAAGGTCCGGAACCGGAAAATCGGTACTAATAAAGATCATCGCAGGTCTACTGAAGCAGGATTCAGGAACGGTAGAAGTTCTCGGTCAGGAGGTGAATACCCTGAAGAACAAAGATCTGCAGGCTTTACGACTTAAGTTAGGCTTCTCCTTTCAAAACAGTGCGCTGTACGATAGTATGACGGTGAAAGAAAACCTTGAATTCCCTCTCATCAGACACTCTCACCATATGACCAGGAAAGATATGGCAAAGGCTGTTGAGCAGGTATTGGAAGCGGTTGGACTGTCACAGGCAATCAATCAGCTCCCGGCCGAGTTATCCGGCGGGCAGAAGAAAAGAATTGGTATTGCACGTACCCTTATCCTTCGACCCGAGATCATGCTCTACGATGAGCCTACCGCCGGACTTGACCCGATCACCAGCATCGAGATCAACAACCTGATCAGGGAAGTACGAACCCGGTTTAACACCAGTTCGATCACCATTACACACGACCTGACCTGTGCAAAGACCACCGGCGACCGCATTGCGATGCTCCTGGATGGCGAATTTGCAAAAGAAGGCACCTTTGATGAGGTCTTCGATACCGATAACGAACGAATTAAAAGTTTTTTTGATTACAATTTTATACAATAACAGATGGATCTGAAGCAAAATAAAAGAGCCACTATAGTAGGTGTATTTATTTTCCTTGCTATACTCATTTTCCTGGCCGGTATCTTTGTAGTAGGCGGACAGGGTAGTCTCCTGGCGAAAAAGACGGAAATAAAAGCAGTTTTCAGCGATATTAAGGGCTTGAAGAATGGCAATAATATCTGGTTTTCCGGGGTAAAAATCGGAACTATTACAGATATCGCATTCAATGCCGACGGAACTGTGATGGTAACGATGGGTATTGATGAGGATGCCGCGCAATACATCCACAAAAATTCTAAGGCGAAGGTCAGCACCGACGGTCTTGTTGGTAACAAGATCATTGTTCTGGACGGAGGCACGCCGGATTCGCCTCAGGTAACGGGTGGCGAAACCTTAGGTGCAGCTTCTGAAGTAGATACCGAACAAATGATGGCTACCCTTCAGAAAAATAATGAGAATCTGGTAACGATCACTTCCAATATCAAAACACTTACTGAACAGATCGTTCAGGGAAAAGGGACAGCAGGCAAGCTTTTATTCGACGAAACACTTATCAATAACCTGAATGCCACTCTCGCTACTGTGAATCAAACTGCAGTAAATGCCAGCACAATAACAGGCCAGCTTGCCGACTACACTTCAAAGCTGGATAATAAAGGAACTATTACTCATGAACTGGTCACCGATACCGCACTCTTCTCAAGCTTAAAGAGATCTGTGAAACAGATGGAACACGCTTCATCTTCAATAACCACGGTGGCTAGGAACTTTGAGGCCGTGTCTGAAAGCTTAAAGACCGAATCCTCCCCTGCCGGAGTACTCTTGAACGATAAAGCTGCGGCCGAAGATCTGAAATCGATCCTCGACAACCTGAATAAGAGCTCTCAGAAGATGGACGAAACGCTTAAAGCCGCCCAGCAGAGTATCTTTTTACGGGGGTATTTCAAAAGAAAGGCAAAAGAAAACGAGGCAATGAACAATTAACACCGGTCACTACAGGTTCACAGCACTTCAGCGACTGCCTGAATTTCGGCTTCTGTGCCTGAAGGCGATAGATGTAGAGGTAGCTTCAGTCGCACGCTGAAGCTATCTTTATTTTCGGCGATAGTCAATTCATACCTGCCCGGATACAATAGCTGAAGCCGCTTTTTTACATTAGTTAGCCCTATTCCGTTTTCCGCATTCTGCTTCTGCGGGACGTCAGGCCTGCTGTTGTTCAGGCTGAATAACAGCAGGTCGTCATCGACAGATATAAACAGATCGATCCATGGGTCCTGCAGCATTTTGCTGCTACCATGTTTAAAGCTGTTCTCAACAAACGGGATCAGTATTAAGGGGGCAATGAGTTTATTATCGCACTCGCCCACTATATCGACCTTTAATTTCAGATTTCCGTAACGGATCTTTTCCAGATCAATATAATCACGCAATACTTTCAGTTCCTTCGCGAGCGGCACAAGCGGATATTCACATTCGTCAGTCATGTATCTCAACATATCCGAAAGTTTCGTCACAAGCCCTGACGCTTCAGGTGATCCGCTTAAAGTAAAGGAATAGATATTGTTAAGGGTATTGAACAGGAAGTGCGGGTGAACCTGTGCCTTCAGAAACTGTAGTTCAGCGTTCGCATTTTCTTTAACCAATACCACCTTCTCTTCCATCTTTTTGAAATATGACCTGATCATTTTGCCGGCAAGAAATAAGCCACAGACGACCGGAGGACCCAGGAACAGAAAATTCATGGTATGGATCCACATTGCATAGACCAGCGTCGACTTCTTAAAGATCTCCGTGCTTGTGTGCATAATATAGGCCGTGCCCGCATATGAGACCATGGTTGATCCGATTACGAACACCGTAAATAGAAGATATGCTTTACGGTAAAGGAATTTAGGGATCAGGAAATAAACAACAATATAGTTATACGCCATACACGTTAGCAGAACAAAGAACCTCGACCGGAACCGGGGCAGCATATCGCTGAACTGATAACTTTCACGGGTCAGAAAGCCCATCCAGACGCTCAGCAGAAAAAAAGCATATATTACCACCCAGAATGCTATGTGGCGATAGTACCTGGCAGACGACGTTCCCGACCAAAAAAAATCATGCCGGTTCATGTGCCTTACGTTTTAAATCCCGCCTGTTCGGCTGAATACTATCATTTAATCTGAGTTGCAGATGTACCGAAATGTCGCCGTCGCCGGTCTTACTTGTAATTCGGTAACTAGCCGGCGAATATGCGGCCGCCATTCTTACCTGACAACGTTCAAAGATCTTTGCAGCGATACTTTCTGTCATGGAGTGCTCAGGCATACGAAGACTGATATTGAGCCTGAGCCATACGTTGCGGGTGCTGACATGTGTAGTCAGAACGCCGGATACCGGACCCGTATCGGACATTGCTCTTATACTATCGTCGATCATAGATAGCGTGACCATTGGAACAATGTATTTCCTGTTTCGATCTAAAGAGACGTGTACGCTAAGGTATTCACCATTTTCATTTTTTCGTTGTTCAAGGAAAATGAAGTCCTGCAAGGCAGCTAGCTCCTGCTCCACCGGTACCAGTTTATCTTTACCGGCGTAAAGGGTATAGCTCAGCAGATCAGACAGCCGGAGAACCATCTCGGATGCATCACCTGAAGCCGCATGGATCCTCGCATGGATGCTGTTTAACGTCCGGAAAAGAAATTGAGGATGGATACGGCTCTTTTGTAGCTGAAGGTCTGTCCGTGCTTTTTTCTTAGCAATTGACAGATTTTCCTTTTGCTGCTGTTGCAGGTTTTTAGTTGACTTGATGCCGAGGGCTATTCCGCTGATGATAATTGCAGCTACCGAATTGATATAACCCAGGTTTAACAGCCCCATAAAGGTGGTATTGGCCTCGGGGTCGGATACCAAAACATAGTACAGCCGGCTGAAGAGATAGTTGACCGGAATGGTGATCAGAAAAAGAAGAACATAAGAAAGTGCAAATGCCATATATCGTTTCCTTTGCAAAAACGCCGGCAGCAGTACATAGATCGAAATATAAACCGAAAGTACACATGCCGGAATGAAGCATGCGAAATTCATCAGGGCATCGCGGTATACCCGTGCGTTTAACAGCTGATCAAGGCTGTCGGGATACCAGATACTCTGCGGAAAGAAATAAAGCGTATAAACAGCCCAAAACACAAAATGACGGGTAAGCCTGTGACTCCGCTCCTTTGAAAATATGAAATCGTTAGTGGTCATATCTGTTACCGTTCACTTCAATACCGATTTAAGAGCTTTGCTCACTTCGTGATGATACATTCGGCCGATCGGCAGCTCTTTTGTACCTATCTGGATGTCATCAGCTGTAAATGACTCGATCTTTTTGATGGCGACAAGGTATGACCGGTGTATACGAAGAAACTGATCTGCCGGAAGCATATCCTCCAGCACAGAAATAGCTTGTTTGGTGACGATCTGGCGGGTGCTGGTGATCACCTTAATATAATCCTTCAAACTTTCGACATACAGGATATCATCCAGAAATACCTTTACCATCTTCCGGTCGGTACGGAAATAAATAAAGGTATCAGCCGACTGCCTGGGATGGGTATCCGCCGGCGGCTGCGCCTGCAGATTAGCCTGTAATACTTTATTGACCGCTTTCAGAAAACGCTCGAACGAGATCGGTTTGAGGAGATAGTCAACAGCATCCAATTCAAACCCCTCCAGTGCAAACTCACGATAAGCGGTTGTAAAAATGATCTTCGGTGGACTTATCAGCGTACGAACGAAATCGGTGCCGAGGAGTTGCGGCATTTGTATATCCAAAAATATCAGATCGACAGACCTATGCTTTAACAAACTAAGCGCATCTACAGCATTCTCACAGAAGTCGGTCAGCTCCAGCGCAGAGACCGTGTTGATGTATGTTTTCAGTACCTCGATAGCCGGGGGTTCATCATCCACGATCAGACATCTTACTCTTTGATCGGCAGCCATGGCAGGTGTTTTTAAAACAGCTCCTGTAAAATTACGGAACAGACATCAAATCATTCATTAATAACACATTAAATAGACGAATGGTGATTATTGGTGGACGAATTACATTTTGTATCGACCAGGCGCATTAGGTGGACAAAGCAGGTAAAGTAGTTGCTGGAACCGGCCATCAGGCTAAATTGGGATCCGGGATATATGGGATGGATTACTTTTACCATTGCATTAGAACAGCAATCAATGGTATCACTCCTAAAATCTGTCAATTATGAAAACATTATTCAAATCCACCCGCCTCAATGAACTGGTATCACGCAGTTCCCAATTCAGTTTTAAAGCAGCATTCGCACTCGTATGGTCATTCCTGCTATCGGTCGTATTTATGGGCAGTGTTAATGCACAGCAGTCAGGCTCGCTGCCCGAAGTCACCATTATCGGTACTACCACCGATGTAAATGAAAAAGTTTTAAACGTATTTGAGCGCTCTTTCAGGGAAGCGGAAAATCCAAGATGGTTTAAGCTTGGCCGAAAATACATGGTAAAATACAACGTAGAGGACATGCTCCACAAAGCATTATTCCGCAACAAAGGCGGATTTATTTATGACATGGGCTATGGAACTGAAAAACATCTCCCAGGTAACTTGCAAACACAGGTCAAAGGAAATTACAAGGACTTCGCGATAACTACAGCCGTAAACGTTCGTCAAAGCGACCGCAACCTGTGGAAGATAAATATCGAAGATGATCAAAATATCGTCTTGCTTCATGCTGAGGATGGCCTTCTCATTGAAGAAGACCGGATCGAAAAGGCCTCCGGAGCCACTGCTGAATACACCATGACGCAATCGCTGAACCGCCTTCTTTCTGACATGCGCTAGTTACAAACATGATACTGTGAATAAAACAGCAGCCCTGCTGCTGTTTTATTTTTTGCCGGTTTACATCCGTTCTATCTCTGATGCAAGCTTAAAGTCCTTTTCAGTAATTCCTCCGGCATTATGTGTGCTTAACTGAATATGTAATTTATTATAGCCATTGGTCCAATCCGGATGGTGGTTCATTTTTTCGGCGACTAAGGCAACCCTTGCCATGAAACCGAATGCTTCGCTGAAATCTTTGAAAACAAAGTCTTTTTCAATGGCTGCACCATTAAAAGTCCATGAGTTCAGTTCGCCCAGCCTGGTATCGATTTCTTCTTGTGTAAGCTTTTCCATTTCGTGAATAACATAATCAGTAAACAACATCTTGTCAGATTTGCTTCACCAACAGACCGCTTCATTTTATTTATTCATCGTTGTCCGGCTTTTATGCTTTGCTCTGGTTTCTTGTTCCAGGCAAAGTCCACGAGGGTCATAGAACCTGGCTGTTCTTTATTGTACTTCAGCCGTACCCATCCGAAATGATATTTACCGTTTATTAGCAACCGTACAGCCAGCATCTTCTGGCTTTCATCATGCCAGTGGCCTTCATAGGCAACCGAATGTTCACCGCTATGACGGATAACCAACATTCCGCTTTCGGAACTCCACGATGTACCGGCTTGTGTTTGCATTTCGATAACACTTCCAGCATCTTGCGCCTGCACTTTCAAGCAATTTAGAAACGGATATTCAAGTCCTGACATCATTCTTGCCTGGTTCTGGCCAATGGTGCTTATCCCGAAATACAAATGATCGGCTCCTCCATAAGCCACAATCTGCGACCAAAAGGTAAAGTCGACTTTCCCGTCATTATTCATATCTGCAATAATGGGATTCGGATCCCAATATCTTACCGACTGATTCACCTGCTTGTAGACAACTCCGATGGACGGCTCTTCCTTTTTATCTTTCTTGCATGTCCAAAGGCTCATGCCAACTAAACATGTAAACAAAATATGTTTCGATCTCATTCTAGAACTTTGAAAACTAGACGTCTAAAAAAATAATTTGCTACAAGAAGACCAACAATATTTTAAACCAATACCCAAAACCATCGCTTTATTAGTTTGAATGAATAGCGTTACGATCAGAGTAATCGGATGTGGGGATGCCTTTGGAAGTGGCGGCCGATTGAATACCTGCTTTCATGTGAGCACCAAAGGATTTCAGTTTCTGATCGACTGCGGTGCAACATCCCTGGTCGGTTTAAAGGCCAACGGAATAGTCCTTCAGGATATCGACCTGATCACAATAACTCATTTTCATGGTGACCACTATGGAGGACTCCCGTTTTTTCTGCTCCAGTCGGCCGTGTATGGGCGAAAGAAGCCACTCTATATTATCAGTCCGCCAGGCTGCAAAGAACGTGTCACTCAACTCCTCGAGCTGCTTTATCCAGGTACGGCTGTTCTGCAAAAGCTCCAGGTGGATTTTATTGAATACCAGGCATACCACACCATCGAGACACACTTCCTTACGCTGAAGGCTTTGCCGGTTATCCATACAGAGGCGGCCCTTCCCCACGGACTGAGGATCTCCGTTGGAAACAAAGTCATCAGCTATTCCGGCGATACCGAATGGACAGAGGAACTTGTCGAGCTATCCAGAGACGCGGATCTGTTTATCTGTGAGTGTAACTTCTTTACCTCTAATATCAGGGGACATCTTAATTATCACACGCTTCGTCAAAACCTTTCCAGGCTTAACTTCAGGCATATTCTGCTCACGCATTTCGACAATGAGATGCTGGATAAGCTGAATCTGATCGATCTGGATTATGCAACAGACGGACGGCTGATCGTTGTTGATTAGTTTAAAAAATTCCGAGGTTTAAACCACAAAGAGCTGACGGTGTTTTATATGGTGGATCAATAAATTCTAATCCTATGTTTATCGTTCGTGATATTTTTCATTTGAAGTTCGGGCACTACAAAGACGCCAAAACGCTGCTCGATGAAGCAAATCAAAATGGTATGCTACCAGAAGCCCAGTCTTCCCGAATTCTTACCGACTTTACCGGTGATGCGTATCGCTTAATTTTTGAGGAGAGCCATACTTCCCTGGCTGAATATGAAAAGTCGCTAACGGAAAGTATGCAAAAAGACGAATGGAAAACATGGTATGCCCGGTTTAAACAACATGTAGACCGGTCACATCGCGAAATACTCAAGCAGGTGATGTAAGGAACAACCATTTAAACATTTCTTCTTTGTTCTATATCTCATATTCTTTTAGCTTCGGGAAATGAAACTAATCTCGTTCCTGTTCGTCGTTCTCCTGAGCATTACGTCAGCTTTCGCAGCAAAAGTTGATACCGTCGAAACCTTTAGCCCTGCCATGAATAAAAAGATCAGGGCGGTGGTTATTACTCCGGATTCTTATACAAGAGCTAAAGAGTTTCCGGTAGTTTACCTGCTTCACGGATACAGCGGCAACTATGCGTCCTGGATCAACGGTGCGCAAAATATTGCCACTGCAGCGGATCAACATAACGTGATAGTTGTGCTTCCTGACGGAGGCTTCAGCAGCTGGTACTTTGACAGTACAAGGGATCCGCAAATGAAATACGAGACCTACGTAGCTACAGAACTGGTGAACTGGATCGACAGGAATTATAAGACCATCAGAAAACCCTCCGGCCGCGCCATAACGGGTTTAAGTATGGGCGGTCATGGTGCCCTGTATCTCGCAATCAGACATCAGCACGTATTCGGAGCGGCAGGAAGTATGAGCGGCGGTGTTGATATCCGCCCGTTTCCTCAGAGATGGGATATCTCAAAACGATTGGGAACCTATGCCGAAGAACCTGAAAACTGGGAAAAGAATACCGTGATCAATATGCTCCATCTGCTAACGCCCGGTGCACTGGCTTTGATCATCGATTGCGGAACCGGTGACTTTTTTTACACGGTCAACAAAAATCTTCACGAGAAAATGGTCGAAAGGAATATTCCCCATGATTTTATATCTCGTCCGGGCGTCCATGATATGAAGTATTGGAAAAACGCGGTAGACTATCAGTTGCTGTACTTTGCTAAATTTTTCGATAAGAAATAAGCAGCTGCTGCTCGGTAAGCTCTTCTGTACCCAATACTTCTCTATTATCCGGATCAATGTATACCGTTATGGTCTTCTCACGACTGTTTTCATTAACGGTAAAGACAACCGCTACGACAAACCGGCCATGATAGGTTTCGTCTTTCACTAATGATGTTTTCCAGTCTGAGGTGATCGATGCTTTTTCGATGTCATCCAGGGCGCTCCATGCTATTTCGCGATACTCCATGGCCAGCGCCGGATCTTTCTTGCAGCCGGATATAAAAGCTAAAAAAGTAACAACAACGATCAGCAATTTCTTCATAACAGCGTTTTAACACTAAGACGTCCGAAAAGAAAAAATGCTACATGTAAAGAAAAATAAAATTAACTGAAGCCTTAATGCGCCTAGTGATTAAATTAGTCGGCCATGACGAACCAAAGCCGCGAGATCACAGGTTTCTTATTTGGTCAGTATTTTTCAGACGGGATACGGATCACGGTAGGCGTACTCCTGCCCTCGCTCGTCCTGGCATATTTCGATCAGCTTGCATTGGGTCTCATCCTGTCATTGGGCGCCCTGTGCGCCAGCATTGCGGATACTCCCGGCCCCGTTATTCATAAGCGGAACGGGATGCTTTACTGCAACCTGTTTTGTTTTCTTACCGCTCTCCTAACCGGATGGGCCAGCTCTTCGCCGGTTTTCCTTAGCTTGATCATTTTTGGGCTGGCATTCTTTTATTCCATGTTCCTGGTATACGGTAACCGGGCTTCGGCTGCCGGTATATCTGCATTGCTGGTCATGGTGCTTTCACTCGATCAGGACTGGAGCAAGATCAATCTCTGGTACTATGCCTTTTTCATCCTTGGCGGCGGCCTCTGGTATATGGCGCTCAGTTTGTCTATCTCCCAGATCCGCCCATACCGTCTGGCTCAACAGGCTCTCGGCGAGAGTATCCGCGAGGTTGCGGTGTTTCTTCGGAATAAAGCTGAATTTTATCAGGATGACCTCGATTATGAAAAGGCGTTTCGTAAGCTGATCGACCAGCAGGTAATCGTTCATAACCAGCAGGATATTGTGCGGGAGCTGCTTTTTAAGAACCGCGTGGTAATGAAAGAATCAACCAGGATCGGGAGGCTGATGATCCTGGTGTTTGTGGACGTGGTAGACCTGTTCGAGCAAACCATGGCAACATACTATGATTACCAGGCCATCAGGAAGAATTTCAGGGATACCGGCGTTTTATCAGCATTTCAGCGACTGATCACAAAAATGGCCGGGGAACTTGACAATATCAGTCATTACATCATCATCAATAAGGTACCTGAAAAGCTTCATAACCTCCACCATGAGCTTGAAGCGGTAAAGGCAGCCATCGATCAGATCGAAAAGCAGGGTTTGAATGTATTTGTACTTAAAAAGATCCTCATCAACGCCCGGAACATAACTAACCGGCTGGATAAGATCTATAGCTATTTTGAAGCGAAACTGTCTGAGAAGGAGCTGAAGCCCAATACATCCAACCTGACCAAGTTTGTGTCGCATCAGAGTTTCGACCCCAAGCTGTTTCTCGATAACTTAAACTTCAAATCGTCCATTTTCCGTTATGCGCTTCGCTTTGCCATCGTTTGTCTGGCCGGATACACGATCTCTAAACTCTTCCTGTTCGGCACGCACAGCTATTGGATATTGCTCACCATCCTGGTGATCCTTAAACCGGGTTTCACCGTTACAAAACAGCGAAACTACCAGCGGCTAATCGGCACATTTGCAGGTGCAGTTATTGGAGCCGCCATCGTATACTTTATTAAGGATGAAACGTTCCTGTTCGTTTTGCTGCTGTTCTTTATGATCGCCTCATATAGCTTTCAACGCCTAAATTATACAGTAAGTGTACTCTTTATGACGCCGTATGTGCTTATTCTGTTCGCGTTGTTAGGGCTTGGCGGACTTAATGTCGCGGAAGAGCGCATCATCGATACGCTGGTAGGCTGTTTGATCTCCTTTATCGCCAGCTATACGCTGCTGCCAAGCTGGGAGTACTATCAGTTAAGGACGTACGCGCGTGAAGTGCTTGTAGCTAATTATAACTACCTGTGCATTGCAGCCAACGGCTTTACCGGCAACTCCCCCGACTCGCACAGGCACAAGCTGGCCCGCAAAGCTGTTTATGTAGCTTCAGCAAACCTGAGTTCGTCATTTCAACGCATGCTTTCCGAACCGCGGAATAAACAGCGTAACTCTAAAGACCTTCATAAATTTCTTGTGCTTAACCATAGCTTGTCTTCTTACATCGCTACATTGATCTCTCCACGGCAGTCGCCCGAAACGCGGACGGGAACGATCGATCAGATAAAACTCCTACGGCGATCGCTGTACCTGCTTTCTGAAGCCGTAAAGACGATCGATGCAAACAACCCGATTAAGGAACAAGAATTGCCACTGCCGGAATACGTAAGTCAGGAACCCGTAACAGAAGAAAACAGACTGATCTCCGAACAGCTGGAATTTGTTGAAAAAATAACCCGCGACATTCAAAAGCTTAGCGAAAAGCTGGTATAGCTTTTCTATTCCAGCATCAGTGTATCGGCATCATCAGTTAAGCTCAGCTGAATAGTGTCACTACCGGCAATGCCCTCTATCGAGCCCCGGATATGAGCTGCATTCAACAGCACTTTTTCCAGCTGCTTCTCGCGCGCCTTCCACAGTCTTTCCATAGCATCGCGTTCTTTCTGGATAGATAACTTCATACTCATAAAACCTTCACGGATCGCTTTCCACTGTTCCGAAAACTCGCTGCTGGTCAGGTAGTCATACAGCATATGCATCTTTTCCCCCTTATTTTCCTGCGAGCGACTGGCATTAGCCAGTTTAATGATACTATCACGAAGGATATACGCAACTGCCTTTGCTTCGTCAAAGGAGCATATCCATACACCATCCTTCTCACCAAAGCAATCCATTCCTTTAGGATAGGCCTGCGTAACGATAACCGCCACATCCACGCCGATGCTGCGCATGTCTTTTTTCAGTTTCTCGATCCACTCTGCCGAAAAATCCTTAGTACGTTTACTTTCATAGATGATCTGGCCGCATTCCTGCCCAAACTGATTCCTCACGGTCTGAATACAATCGGCACCCCGCACCCCTTTTCCAACTTCCGTTATGACATCGAAAGGAAAACTTGAACGAAGCATTTCTTCGAGAATAAGTTCCTGTACTTCGCCCTGCAGCTGCATGGAGCCTTGTTCAGCCTTTCGCTTCATCTCTTCCGCCAGTTTTTTCTGATCCTCCAGTTGTTTTTCTAACTCTTTTAATTTTAACTGAAACTCAGTTTCTTTGAGCTGAATACGTTCGTTTTCCTGCTTCCGGATCTGCTCAGCCAGTTCCCCGCGCTGTTCCTGGAGTTTACGCTGCAGCTGAATCTCCAGTTCTTCTTCTTTATTCTTCAGGTCCTGCTCTTTCTTGAGGAATTCCAGCTCCTTCTGACGTGCTAACTTAAGTTTTTCTTCATTATCCTTATTGGAGTTCTCCAGCATCTGCAGTTTGTTCTCGAAATCAGAGGCGATCGTTTTCCGCAAATTCTCTTCTAACGATCGTTGAAGCGCCTGCTTTTCAAGGGCTAGCTGCTTATCAAACTCCAGCTTCTGCTGTTGCTCTTTCTTTGAGAACTCTTCAAGGCGCTTTTGGAATTCATCATCCTGCTTTTTTTTATAGCTCTGCATTTGAGCGCGAAGCTCCTTTTTATACTCTTCCGTCATAGCTTCCTCGATCGGAAACGTATGACCACATCCTGGACACTTTACTTCTGTTGCCATTAAAACTAAGGAATTTGTGCTGAAGATAAGGGAAATTCACGATTGTTAAATGGATTGTGGATTACTAAAAAAGTAACGCCACTGCAGATGGGCACACAGGCCTTCCAGTTCGGGAAAAATAGTGAATGCGTTTACGCCGAGCGTGTTGAGGTCGGCGCGGATCTCAACAAATTTATCGGCGGGTATTTTAATCTTTAACAACTTGTTTTTAAATGTATTGGTCTGGTTAAGCTCAATTTTTTCTTTGATCTCGGCGGTAGCCTGTATAGAGAAAACACCTGATTGATTATTGATACGCTGCTTGATGATCCTTGGCCGGAAGATCTTGGTTAGCGTCATCTCAAACGGATGCACTTCTTCTGTCTTCAGATCGAAGTCTGTTTCCTCTCCCATAAGTATCCAGACCACCGAACACGTCGATAATTCCGCCGCAAGTGGATCGGTACCCGTAGCAAACCAAAGGGCGGTTAGTGCATTATTCGACCAGTCAAGCAGCCGGGTCGGTAGTCCGAAATGCTGACCGAGGGTCAGAAAGTCCCAGTCGTCATACCGGGCGTATGTATCCAGCAACAGCGGATTGCTGCGTTTAAATTCATGCAGCAGCGACCTTTCGGTTGTCAGCAGATCATCTTTAGGCTTGAGACGGGCGATCTTGGGAATCAAAGGATGATCGACCGACTGGCCCCGGAAGAGAAAATCTTCTGTATTGCCGCGCTGTATGTTGCGGTCTTTCCATTCCTTAATGACTTTCAGATATTCTTCGACCGTGGTTATTTCCTCTTCGCCGATCATACAGGCAATTTATTTCTATAAAACGGGCAGAGACGGAAATGTTTGGAGCACGTATGAGTAAATGTACACAGCACTGAACAAGAGTATTACATTTGTCTTGCCTATTACATTAATAATGAAACGACTGATACTTATTTTAGGGATACTGTTTCTAAACCCGGATCTGCGGGCCCAGGCTATTGATACGGTTCGATTCAATAGCGGAAAGTCTGCTCTTACGGGTATCCTTGTACGCCCGGTTGCTGCCGGGCCAGGTAAAAAAATTCCCGTTGTAATAGTTTTACATTATGCCGGTGGCGGCTTACATTCGAACCCGCTGTACCAGGTCCTGGCGAAAGATCTGAATAGCATCGGCATCAGTGCATTCCTGTATGACAGAAGAGGAGAAGGGCTCTCAAACAACGGAAAAGTTGACCCGGATTACTTCGATCTGGCAGATGACGCCCGTTCTGCAATTGAAAAGCTGAAGACGCTCTCAAATATTGATACGTCCCGGATCGGTCTCTATGGCGTTAGTCAGGGCTGCTGGATCGCAGCGATCACGAATACGCTGGTCGCCGATATCAAATTTCAAATACTGGTATCCCCGAGTACAATAGCTCCTTCTCCGCAAATGGATTATGCTGCATGGGTCAATCTAAAGCAAAAAGGCTTTCAGCCACATAGCATTGATAGTGCGCTGAAACTGAGGAATGTGATTGACGACTTCTACAGAGGCAAGATATCCCGGGAATATGCTGCAGAACAGCGAAGACTTGCGGAAAAGGAAGAATGGTTTCCGGAGGCGTACATATTCGACCTGGACGAAACTCCTGAAACAGGAACCTGGCGACAAAACATGGACTTTGATCCGCTGATCTTTTTTAAAAGATCTGCTCAGCCTAAATTGGTTTTCTACGGCGAATACGATAAGTGGGTACCTATCGAACGGGGTATTGACGACTGGAACAAACTGGCGCTTGACGATCTGACGATTAAAAGAATAGCCAACACTGGTCACCTGATGATCATAAACGAAAAACATGAGCCCGTTACACCGGTATTCTCCGATGATTACCGAAATGCCCTCAAAGAATGGGCCAGATCGATCGTGCATTGAGCTCGGTACGACTAGAAATACCGATCATACGCCTCCCTGAACGTATTACAATGTGCCTCAACGATATCCGTAATCCGGTTTGAATATCCACCACCCATGCTGACCTGGACCGGAATACCTCGCGCCGCACAGTGATCAAACACCATACGATCGCGTTCCCTGCAGCCTTGTCTTGAAACGGCCAGTTTACCCAGCTTGTCGGTCGAAAGGACATCGACGCCTGAAAGGTAAAACACAAAATCCGGCTTCATATCGCTGAACACCTTTTTCAGTGCCTGACCTACGATGTCCAGATATTCCTGATCCTGAATACCGTCAGGCAGCCCGATATCAAGGTCAGACTGCTCCTTATGAAACGGGAAGTTCTTCTCGCCATGGATGGAAAGGGTAAACACATCGGGCTCATTCCTGAATATCTGCGCTGTTCCGTTGCCTTGATGGACATCCAGATCGATCATTAATATCGTTCCGGCCAACCTTTCTTTTAACAACCAGGTTGCCGCGATAGCCTGATCGTTGAGTAAACAAAAGCCTTCACCCCAGCTGGAACCCGAGTGGTGGGTTCCGCCGGCAACGTTAAATGCCACCCCATATTCTAAAGCAAAACGGCAGCCATCTATGGTACCCTGGACTATTCGTCTCTCCCGCTCAACGAGTTGAGGCGTGAGCGGGAAACCGATCCGGCGGATGTCCCTGGCATCCAGATCAAGATCATGCAAGCGCTCCCAATACTGCTTTTCATGTGCCAAAAGGATGATCTCTTCATCAACCGGATCAGGACTAAAAAGATTTGCCGCCGTAATCAGGCCTTCATGCAGAAGTTGTTCGGGAATCAGCTCGTACTTGATCATCGGGAACCGGTGACCTTCGGGGAGCGGATGACAGTATATGGGATGATATGCTACCTTTAGCATTGGCTAAGGATGTTCCGAAGCTGTTTGCCGAACTCGTACACTTCTTCGAAGGTATTATACAATGGTACGGGGCTTACCCGGATCACATCAGGTTCGCGCCAGTCGCCTATAATACGACGTTCAACAAGTTTGTCGAAGATCATTTTACCGTTCTTCCTGGCAATCAACGACAACTGGCAACCCCGTTCGGACGGATCGGCAGGCGTTATTATCCGAAAGATCTCATCACCGGAGGCTGCATTAACATCACGGACCAAAAACTCTAAAAATCCGGTTAGTTTTTCGCTTTTTGCCCGTAAAACCATCATGCCCCCCGCCTCTTCAAATATCTTTAATGAGGCTTTATGTGCCGACAGTAATAGAACCGGATTGCAACTTATCAACCAACCCTCGGCGCCTTTTTCGGGGATAAACCCTTTCTCCATCAGGAAGCGTGTTTTCTGTTGATACCCCCACCATCCGGCAAGCCTGTTCAAGTCACTGTTGAAGTGCCGTTCATGAACGAAGACACCACTAATGCCACCCGGACTGCTGTTCATGTATTTATATGAACACCAGCAGGCAAAATCGACATTCCAATCATGGAGGTTAAGAACAACGTTACCTGCCGCATGGGCCAGGTCAAAGCCGACGTACGCACCAACTGCGTGTCCCGCCTCGGTGAATTTTTTCAGGTTGAAAAGCTGGCCGGTGTAATAATTAATTCCGCCAAACAGGATCAGCGCCAGTTCATCGCCGTGGGTTTCAATGGCCGCCAGTATATCTTCTGAACGGAGCGTCTCCTCGCCTTCCCTCGGAAAAACCTCAATGATCGTATCATCAGGGTTAAGATCATGGAACCGTATCTGACTCTCTACGGCATACTGGTCGGACGGAAAGGCTCCGCCTTCCATTAATATTTTAAATCGCTTTACCGTTGGCTTGTAAAAACTGACCATCATCAGATGTACATTTACTGTTAAGGTATTCATCGGAATAACCTCTTCCGGCTTTGCCCCAACGATGGGCGCCAGCAGGTGCTGTATCTCCTTATGATAGAATATCCAGGGATCATCGCCATCAAACCACCCCTCCACGGCGAGATCCCCCCAGTTATCCAGCTGCTGCTGAATATGATCTTTTACCGAACGGGGCTGTAAGCCGAGCGAGTTACCACACAGGTAAGTAATTTCTTTATCACTATGCCGGGGAATCAGGAACTTTTTTCTGAACCCATACAACGGATCCTGCCGGTCCAGCGAGCGCGCAAACTCGAGCGAGTTGGTGTAGTTCATGGACCAATGATACAAAAAAAAGGAATGTTAAAAGTGACTTAGCTCGTCATCTATCTTTTTATTCCAGAGCTCTTGTGCTAGCCTGTCGGATCCATGGCGGGTTTCGGCATCGTATTGCAGTTGTAGCCTCGTCAGTTCACGTAACGCCTCCAGATACTGCGGCCCCAGATAGCTTTCATAATTACCGGCAGTCAGGCCGGCCGCTAAAGCCCGGTCTTTAAACCGACCGGCTATTATCCTTGCGATATCGAAATGCCGTTGCTCGTGGTTAAGTGCATAAGCATTCTGATTGCCCGGCCTTACCCATGAGGCACTTTTTGGAACAAAAACCTTGGTAATGATGGTTACGTGGAGAATGCCATCCTTCATCCCGATTTGCTGATCAAAGCCAAATCCCGCAAAGATTTCGGCAGCATAACGGTTGTTCCTGGGAACGTCCCTGAAATCATCCCACGTTAACGGACGGTCGGCCATATAATAAACCGTGTCCGGATCCTGTTTTCCGTATTCCTCAAAATACAGTTTAATGCCTTTGGCGAGCTTTACATTACCGGGAGCTTCACGATCGATCCACGTATTGAAATACTTAAGGGCTTCCGTAAGCGTCCGGGCGATCGCTGGCTCGATCACCGTTAAACTGGCAAGCGGCCGCGTATACCGGGCCGATCCTTCGTATTTGATCAGTTGCTCACTGCCTCCATCTTTTTCCAGCTTGAAATTCAATACAATACTGACCTGACCGTTCACACGGTCAGGTCCGGTAGCTGTTTCGGCAATTTCAAACTTCTTGACAAGGATCGTAACAGGGCGAAGGTTATGATTCCGGGGCAGACTGTTCAAAATAAACTGCTTCACCGCGTGAAAATCGCCTCCCTTCAGAGTCGCCGCTTGCGACAAGATCTTTTTGCTGTTTGGCGAGGACTCAACAAGTAATGATAATTTCTTTATGTCTGATCTTTCATCAGCAACACTCGAAACATAAAATTCTTTAGGTGTGAAGGAAACAGGCTTGCTGCGAAGCGGAATCGGGTCGATTACAGGAACGGCATAGCTTGCCATACCCCGGAAAAGGAAGCCCGTTAGCGTAATAATCAATATCTTCAGGAAGTGCGTCTTCAAGTCTATGATACCAACGCCGTAAAACACAGTATATTATATCCATAAACGGCTAGTTCCGAACAGCCGTCACCCGGGTTGACGCTTCAGACATGGTCTCGAAAACTATCTCTTTATCTGTCAGCTTTGATACCAGAAACGGAAACTCCCTCGTTCGGCCTCCTGCCAGGTTTTCTTTGTAGTAGATCAACTTTCCCTCCACCCTGAACTTACCATGAGAGATACGTTCACCTCCCCAGATAATCACCAGATCCTTTCCCTCCGTAAACCGGATAGAAGGATTTTGTAGTGCAACATCTTCAGCTGACATATTCTCAACAGGATTTTTAGGTGTTTCCACTTTAATATACTTCCATTCGCCATACAACTGAACCGGCTTAATAGACTGATTGCATGCTGACAGGGTGAAAACAAAGCAGAATAACGAAAAGATCTTCAGTTTCGAAAACATAGGTAAAGATTGTATCCGGCTAAACTACAAACTTAATCACTACGAACATTAAATCGCCTGATTGAAAACAATTGTAAAGCGTGTTCCGCGGCCAACCTCACTGTCCACGTGAATACGGCCATGATTGTTCTCTACAATTCTTTTAACGATATATAAGCCGATACCGGTACCCTCCACGTGGGTATGGAAACGCTTGAACATGGAAAATAGTTGCGGAAGTTTATTGGCGGGAATACCAAGTCCATTATCTGAAACGGAGAGCTCAATGCCATTTTCGACCTTATCGCTTCTAACATCGATCTCGAGCTTCCGGTCAAAAGACCGGTATTTCAGCGCGTTCGACAGTAAGTTGTGCAAAATGCTCTGCAAATGGAGCCGGACCACATTCACCATCGCCGCATTTAGTTCGAACCGGATCTCCGCTTCGGCACGCGCAATATCCTGCTCCAGCGAGTTGATCACTTCTGTCAGCACCTCATGTATCAGGACATTTTCCTGCGCTTCGCCCATTGTTTTCTGCGACTTCAGTGCCTGGGTAAGATCAACAATAGTTGTTTTCAATCTGACTACGGACCGCTTTATCATGGAAAGCAACTGCCCTTCTTGTTCAGCTAAACGCTGTGCAAGCTTCTGCTCAAAAAGCCGGACAGAGGCGTCAAGGCTGGTTAACGGAGTTTTAAGATCGTGGCTTACGATGTGTACGATGTTGTCAAGATCTTCATTACTCCGTATCAGCTCGAGATTTTTATGCGACAGCTCGTCGGTCGTGTCACTCAGTCGCCTGGTTAACTCTGACAGATCATCATTACTCACTTTTAAATTCTCGGTAACGGCAATCAATTCCTCATTTCTGGCGACCAGTTCCGTGTTAGAAAGTTTAAGCTGTTCGTTAGTTTCGTGCAAACGTGAATCAAGTACATTTAACCGTTGAACCACCAGGAAAGCAAGCGGAAGTGTGATCACCGACAAAATGATAACGAGCAGAATAATCGCCTCTGACGGATTAACACCTTCCATTCTAACGATATAAAGGAAGCTTCCGATGAACACAGGTGAAACCACAATCAGGTAAGTAAATGTAAGCCGCCCTACCATGCCGCCCAGGTAGCTGCTGGAAAGGATGCGCATCCAACCAATATCGGCCCTATAGAACAGCAGACTCAACGATCCAAACAGAAAGCTTAAGGCTGTGTGGATCGCCATCCCCGAAATACGTTCAACTGACTGACTGTCTCCGAAGATCTGGCCGAGGATAGCGCCGTAAATAAATATTAAGACGGCAATGGCTAAAACCCGGGCCGCATTAAACCATTCGAACGCAAACATTACGAGCGCCAGAGTCAGGACAGCACCGAAAACATTGGCGATCAGGCGGGCCGTGGATGGCGGACCTTCATTTCCGCCGGAGCTGTATTGCCGAAAAAAGTCATCGAGAAGATGTAAGGAGAATATATTTTCTATAACATTAGTAAAGCTGAGTACCAGAACCAGCACGGCGATCACACGGGAAAGAGACTTGTAATTATAATGAAATAATATCACTGCCGTACCACTTAATACAATGGAAAAGGCAGTATCCATTTTCATAACCGCACTATATGAAAAAAAACTCTTCAGCAGATAAAGGTCAAACAGCCAACCGGCTAAGCCGATGCCTCCTAAAATAACTACAATGACCGCCGACCACAACGACCAGCGTTGCCATCGGCGAACTAATTGAACATTTAATACTGGTGCCTCAGATGAGTTCAATCGCAGAAATTTTTCGGATATCCTAAATATTTATTAAATATTGAAAAACACAGACCGGTTCAAATAAAAAACTGACAGTTAATATACTAAAAAAGAATTAGTTTGTTCAAATTATTTCGAGAAGAATATTATTTACTTTCAATAACCACCCTCCAGCTCGGCACGTGCGCTTCAACAACTTTGATCCGGGTAAAGTGAATGTCATTTTCATACTCATGCTCCACGCCGGTTGCTATTGATGTCAACAAGTTTTGAGGCGGGATAAGATCCAGAATTGAAAAGGTTTTTAAGGCCAGCCGGGTAAATGTGTTAACGGCATTTAACTTTTCGGCATGATGGTAAATATTCAGAATGAGCTTCAGGTCCTGAGCATAAGTTTCAACCGACGATGAAATATAGCATGCAATATTATTTTGCAAAATATTTTTCTGTGGCTGATCTCCGAAATAATAATAATCAGAAAAACTGATCCACCTGTAGCCGTCGAACCTCCACGGCCGGAAATTATGTATTTCGTTATCCGAGAGCTTCAATATTAAATTGTCGATATTCCGGAATAATTTAATTCTCGGCAGTGCTTCCATGCTAAATATCCAAAACAGGCCATCCCGGCCAATCAACGATCTTACATGTTCTCCATTCGCGATATCCCATAACATTCTCTTTAGCTTTCTCAACATTTTATTTTACGTTCGGTTTGTAACCACTACTGCCGAAGTTTCGTAATACAGCTATATTGGTTTACAGGGAGTTAAGAAAAATGGCAATGGAAAACAAAAAACCAAAAAAAGCGATCCGTTTTGGCTTTATAAGCACGGACGGGTATTTCCAGGAAATAGACGCACTAAGCTCTTCAGATCTTGAATACGTAAGCAAATCAATCGACGAACTGCGGCAGATGATGGCAGAAAACCTGGCGGCGGAGAATTATGAAAAGTGTGCCGGGCTTCGGGATGAGATAAAAAAGAGGGCTATCAGAAAAAATTAAAGAACCTTGTTCTCTACACTCTCAAACATCAGCATAAACAACTCCGCACGCACCTTATCCAGTTCCGCATTGATCTCATAAAGGTCCGCCTCCAGCAGCGGAAGATCTTCCCGGTCCAGGATCGTAGCCTCTGTTATTTCCAGCGACTTTTCCTTGCGTTCTATCAGAAGCTGGTTCTTTTTTCTAACTAACTCCTCTTGTGTCATCAGCCTGTTTGAATCAAAAATAGAATTTTTAGCCTATTACACACCTACATATCCGAAAAAAAGGCTTTGTTTTTTGATCAGCACAATCGTTGATTGTCGTCGAAATCACATTTTCAAAATAAATTATTGGCCTTCTGATTTTTACAACGGAATATCCGTACCTTGCAGCCTTTAAATATTTTTTATAATGCAAAACGAAGGAACAGTTAAATTTTTCAATGTTACAAAAGGATTTGGTTTCATAATCCCTTCAACAGGTGAACCTGATATTTTTGTACATTCAACAGGCCTTATCGACGAGATTCGTGAAAATGATCGTGTGAAATACGATGTAGAGAAAGGCAAAAAAGGCCTGAACGCGGTAAATGTAGAAGTTATATAATCATTATAATAAAGTCATTGATCGTAAGCATCCGCCAATAGCGGGTGCTTTTTTGTTTCAGGTGTTACCCGTTTCATGTAATATATTGCTAATGCGGAGCTGCAATGTATCGTAATCTGTATAGCCTTTAGCAGCCAGATAAAAGTTAAGTTCTCCTGTCTGGACTATTGCTGCCGGAAAACTTGTAATTTGTAGTTGTCTCGCCAGGGCAAAATCATAGTACGCCGCCTGTTTATACTCTCCTTCTTTAAGCTTATGAATCGCTTCATCAGGATCGTATCCGTGATTCACTGCAATATACCGGTACATCTCATCACGATTGGGATCTTTCCCTTCATTAATTGATGGCATCCTGGATTTCATCAGCAAACTGGATGGCTCTATGGGGATCGTACGACCCAGTATCATACCGCCCGCTCAGCACTTCATGATTGAGACGACCTGAAAACTCCTTTGTTATTGCCGATATTACGGGCGTGAACCCATAGCACCAACCGCACCAGGCATCATAAACATATATCAGCTTAGGCTTGAACATGATCTTCGTTAATTTTAAGCGCCACTGGGCAGAACGGCCGGAATATTATAATAACAGCTGTGCGGCTAACCCCAGCAGTAAGAGGAAACCGAACACATCCGTGAAAGTGGTGATGATGATAGATGAGGCGATCGCCGGATCAATACCTACACGTTTAAGCAATAACGGTATCGATGCACCGGTAATTCCCGCGATGATCAGGTTTCCGGTCATGGCCAGGAAGATCACAAATCCGAGCATTGGATTGCTGTCATACATCAACGCAACTATCAGCACGATTATTCCGGTAGCAGCGCCATTGATCATTCCCACGGTAAATTCTTTTAAGACCGTACGATAAGCCTGTGCATCTGTGAGATCGCTCAGCGAAATACGACGGACGGTTACCGCCAATGCCTGCGTCGCAGCGTTTCCGCCCATTCCGGCAATGATGGTCATATATCCCGAAAGAATAACCAAACGCGAGATGGTCGGCTCAAAGTACCGGATTACGGAGGCCGCCAGAAAAGCTGTCGCCAGGTTGATAATCAACCATGGCAGCCGGCTCTTCACCGCCTCTTTCCAGTTTCCCGATAGTTCTTCATCTTCCGAAACCCCGGAGATCTTAAGAATATCTTCCGTGTTCTCCTCCTCGAGTACGTCAATAACGTCATCGAAGGTTATACGGCCAAGCAAATGCATTTCATCATCCACTACAGGGATGCTGGTTAAGTTGTATTGGGAGATTAACCTGGCTACCTCTTCCTGATCTGTGTTCGCCTTAACGAACACAAAATCGGCATTAAGAAGATCGCTTATTTTGACATTGGACCTCGCTTTGATAACGTTCTTAAGGGAGACGGTACCCAACAGGTGGTTCTTGTCATCCACCACATTGATGGAATAGAACTCTTCCATCTCCTCCGACTGCCGGATGATCTCCTCAAGCGCATCTTTTTTTGTGAGTTTGCTGTTCACTTTCAACACCTGGGTGTTCATGATACCCCCGGCAGTGTCTTCAGCATATTTTAACAGCGACCGGATGGTGGAAGCATCCTTTTCATCGAGCGTCCTTAAGATTTCATGCTGCTGTTCTTCCGGCAGCTGGCCGATAATATCTGTAGCGTCGTCATAATCCAGTTCGTCGATAATTTCGGACCGCTTTTCCGGATGCAGGTTTTCCAGGATCTTTTCCGGATGTGCTTCGGCATCCATTTCTGATATCACTTCCGAAGCGATCTCTGCCGGCAGAATGTTAACGATGCGTTCTCTTGCCTCCTGTGGCAGGCTTTCTAAAAGGATAGCGATCTCGGAAGCATGATATTCCCCCAGTAATGCCACCAGCGCAGCATCATCCGTTTCAAGCGCCTGCCTGATTCGTTGAACATCATGCTTATCCAGTTCAAATGATTGCATCCGAGCCTAAAATAAAATAAATGAATGGATTTATGCCGCCTGAGCGCCGGGCGTCTTAAAGATAATTAACACTCTGTGGACCATGATTAAACAACAGGTCGACAATACTTAGGTTTGGCAAAAACCCGCTACGATCATTAAATACCTGAAAATATTCTTTAGCTACATATCCTGTTTCCCGCCTGGGGTGGATATTTTCCCGAAAGTCTGTCAGTCCAGGATATTCTTTTTCATAGCTGCCGGTAAAGCGGGGATTCGCCTGAAGCTTCAGAAGTTTCAATACCAGCTGCAGCAGGTCGAGATTATAGTCGAACAGATACTTCCACTTTTTTTCATAAAACATGGAAAAGTCATCCTCATAATATTCAAAATAGGCGGAACTGCGGTAACACGTCTGTAAACTCATCCAGTGCAGGCGCT
>DASWXL010000035.1:0-10170 GCA_036405495.1 Sphingobacteriaceae bacterium
CTCAGCCGGACGCCTTGCCTGATCTTCAGAAGATCGAAGCGGCAAGCGGCAAAAATTAAATATTCAGGGCTTCGCATGCCTTTTCCGCCGCCAGCTTCTCCGCATTCTTTTTGTTGTAGTCTCTTCCCTGACTAACACTCTCGCCATCTATAACCGCCTGAATGGTAAATAACTTGGCGCTTTCACCCTCGGCATTGGCTACGAGTTCAAAGGAAACGTCCTTGCCATGGCGCTGACACCATTCGATCAACTTGCTCTTAAAGTTTGTTTCCGTTAACTCAAGGGTATGGATGTCTACATGCGGCTTTATGATGCGGTTGATCAGAAAATCGCGGGTAAAATTATAGCCCTTGTCCAGGTAAACCGCCCCTACCAGCGCTTCGAAAGCATCGCCCAGTATGGAACTTTGCTTATTCTGGTAGTTGACCATCCTCACGTCAAACTCAACAAGTTCGTCAAAACCAAGTTTCCGGGCCAGTATATTAAGGTTTGCACGGCTCACGATTTTTGAACGCATTTCGGTAAGAAAACCTTCGCCTTTGTAAGGGTAGCGCTTGAATAATACTTCTGCGACGACACTACCCAAAACGGCGTCACCTAAAAATTCAAGGCGCTCGTTGCTGTTCTTGGTGCCGTTCTTTAAGGGAGTGGCCACAGACTTGTGCCGGAAGGCCATGCGATACAGGCTGAGATTGCCCGGAACGAAGCCCAATAGGTTCTTTAGCGACTTAACGTATTTACGCTGAGGCGATAAATGTAACTTATAGATACTGGAAAACGGCATTAAGTAATAATGGCATTGTATCTTACTAAAGATAGCGTTTTCAGAATATTACAAAAAAACAGCCAGAAATTAATCTTCGTATTTTTTGAAAATAACCGACGCATTGTGGCCGCCAAACCCGAAGGTATTACTTTGTGCGGCGCGTACAGTACGTTTTTGCGCAGTATTGAAAGTAAGATTTAGCTTGGAATCAATGTCCGGATCATCGGTAAAATGGTTGATCGTCGGAGGAATGATATCATTCTTACATGCCAGGATCGACGCGATCGCCTCAATAGCACCCGCTGCACCTAACAGGTGGCCGGTCATTGACTTGGTCGAGCTGATATTCAGGCGGTAAGCATCTTCACCGAAAAGGTCAATGATCGCTTTCGTTTCACTGATATCACCCAGCGGAGTGGACGTTCCGTGAACGTTGATGTAATCGATATCGGCAGTGGTTAACCCGGCATCCCGCAGCGCATTCGTCATAACAAGACGCGCGCCTAATCCTTCAGGATGCGGCGCGGTAATGTGGTTAGCATCAGCACTCATACCACCGCCGACAAGCTCGGCATAGATCTTTGCGCCGCGCGCTTTCGCGTGCTCCAGGTCTTCAAGAATAAGAGCACCTGCACCTTCGCCGGCTACAAAGCCATCGCGGTCCTTATCGAACGGACGGGAAGCCGTGGTCGGATCGTCATTACGTGTAGACAGTGCATGCATGGCATTAAATCCACCCATTCCCGCTTCGTTAATGATCGCTTCTGAACCTCCTGAAACAATGATATCGGCCATACCCAGACGGATATAGTTGAAAGCATCGATCAGAGCGTTCGTTGACGAGGCACAGGCCGACACGGTGGAAAAGTTTGGCCCGCGAAGGCCATATTTCATGGATATATGCCCGGGAGCAATATCCAGGATCATTTTAGGAATAAAGAAAGGATTGAAACGAGGAGTACCGTCGCCCTTGGCGAAATTGGTCACCTCATCAAGAAAAGTTTTTAACCCTCCGATACCTGAGCCCCAGATCACTCCGATGCGATTGGTATCGAATTTTGAAAAGTCCAGCCCCGAATCTTTAACAGCTTCGTCAGTGGCCGCGAGGGCGTAATGTACAAATGGATCTAATTTGCGAGCTTCCTTCCTGTCCAGAAAATCTTCCGGATTGAAGTTCTTTACTTCACATGCAAATTTCGTTTTGAACTTTGTTGCGTCATACCTGGTGATGGGAGCGGCACCGCTTACCCCTTTGATCAGATTGTCCCAATATTCGGCAACCGTATTTCCTATAGGAGTAAGCGCACCTAATCCTGTTACTACAACTCTTTTCAGCTCCATTTATAATGTTAAGCGTAACTTACTTTACGTTTTTTTCTAAATAAGCGATCGCCTGACCTACCGTTCCGATAGTTTCAGCCTGATCATCAGGAATAGCAACGTTAAACTCTTTTTCGAACTCCATGATTAGTTCCACGGTGTCTAATGAGTCTGCGCCAAGATCATTTGTGAAAGAAGCCTCCGGGGTTACTTCACTCTCATCCACTCCTAATTTTTCTACGATAATTGCTTTTACTCTTGAAGCGATATCAGACATAGTCTTATGATTTAATGGTTAAAAATTCTGTGCAAAGAAAAATAAATTCTAATAAATATCAAACCTTTTTGTTTTTGCCCGATTTTGTACCCATACTATAAATAAAACGGTTTTTTACCTTTGTGAGGTAAACTACTTCAAACCGAATTGAATAAGCTGATTTTAAAGTTTGAGCCCGATCTTGACTTTATTCTAATTGCTATAACAGTCCCCCTTCGGGATTACCGTTTTTGTTACAAGCTTAACAAGCAAGTAAACAGAGAGTTTTGCCGTATAGGGGAATTGGAATTGCAGTTTAACGCGGAAGAAGAGCCCTTTTTCTTTAGCCGCTATTATTTTCAGGACCAGCAGACCGAAAACGATTTTTATTTGTTAGCAAACAAAGGCTCTGAAGGCTTTTTGATACCTGAAATGAAGACAGTAGATTACTTTTTACTGATCCATGGTTTCTTCGATGAGGACGACCTGCAGCACCTTCTGACACAAATAAATAAGATCCCGGAAGTGCTGGTTGCGGCAGAAGTTGATCCAAAGAAGTTGAAATCAAAAGAAAATCTGATATTTTAGCACTTCCTTTGCGAAGTGTATTTTGTACACCTAACAATTAGTTACACACCAGAAAATAAACCACTGATTAATGAAAGTCGTTCATAACAGAACTAAGATCGTAGCCACCCTCGGACCTGCATCTTCAAGCAAGGAAGTCCTCCTCAGTATGATCAAAGCCGGGGTTGATGTATGCCGCCTGAACTTTTCCCATGGCCGCCAGGCTGATCATCAGAAAGTTATAGATGTGATCCGCGAGATCAACAAGAAATATAAGACCAATGTAGGCATCCTGGCCGACCTCCAGGGTCCGAAGATCCGGATCGGTCTGGTAAAGGACGGCGGTATCCAACTGTTGAACGGCAGCCAGATCGAGATCACTACCAACGAAATGATCGGTGATGAAAAGCAGATCTACATTACTTACGAAAGCTTCCCGAAAGACGTGCGGCCGGGAGAGATCATCCTGCTCGATGACGGCAAGATACAGATGCGGGTTCTGGCCACAAACAATAAAGATACCGTTAGCTGTGAGATCGTTCATGGCGGAGTGCTGACATCCCGCAAAGGAGTAAATCTGCCCAACACTAAAGTTTCCATTCCGAGCTTAACGGAAGAAGATCTGTCGAACCTCGATTTCGCCTTGCAGAATGATGTGGAATGGATCGGATTATCATTCGTCCGCTCTGCAGAAGATATCGTTGAGCTGAAGCGGATCATCAGCCGCAGTGAAAAAGCAGCCCGTGTGATCGCAAAGATCGAAAAGCCCGAAGCGATCGAAAACATTGACGAGATCATTGCCGTAACTGACGGGGTCATGGTTGCACGGGGCGACCTTGGCGTTGAAATGCCTATGGAACAGGTTCCGGTACTTCAAAAGATGATCGCCCGGAAATGCCGCGAGGCCTCCAAACCGGTCATTGTGGCTACCCAGATGCTCGAAAGTATGATCACCACCCCGCGCCCAACCCGTGCCGAGGTGAACGACGTTGCCAACTCCGTTCTTGACGGTGCCGACGCGGTCATGCTCAGCGGCGAAACATCGGTAGGTGAGTTTCCGCTTATCGTGATCGAGACCATGCAAAAGATCATCAGGAATGTTGAAGAAACGTCTTACCCCTTCCATACGCCAAAGCTGTTAAACGAGAACTCGGCAACTTATATGGCCGATGCGGTCTGCGGGTCGGCCGTCTATCTGGCTGAGAAGACCAATGCAGCCGGCATAGTGTCAATGACCTCCTCCGGTTATACCGCCTTTGAGATCTCCAGCCACCGCCCTAAAGCAAATACCTTTATTTTCACTCCGAACCGTCAGCTCTTAAATACATTAAGCCTCCTGTGGGGAGTGAGAGGATTTTATTACGACAAGTTCGAAAGCACCGATCAAACGATCAGCGACGTGACAAACGTATTAAAGGCGCAGAAGCTGATCGAACCCGGCGAAGTGGTGATCAACACCGCCGCTATCCCGATCGAAAAGAAAACCAAGACCAACATGATCAAGGTGACCATGGTCGACTAGATTTCTTATATTCCTTATTTTATATTAAGGCGGAGCGGGGTGTTTTTCACCCCGCTCTTTTGCTTTGAACATTCCACTTCATTATCCCCTCAACCCCTGAGAACCGTTCTTTCTGATGCCTCTGATTACAGTATGATTTTATCGTTAAAAAAGCAATAATTTATTCCTTTTTTTTAGTTTTCCACATCTGTAATATTCTCAAAAACAACGCATTATACACACTTTCCATCAATAGAGGCAACTACCCCGGCAAACTGTGGAAAACTGAAATTGAGTTGTATGTCATACACCGATAAATTTGACTAAAAACCCCTGAACTTTTTTGGGGCGGCTAAAGACTTCAATAACAATACATAATATTTCATCATGGCAAAAACTTCTGCAACCAAAAGCACAAAAGGCGCCGGGAAAGGCCTCCACTTCCCGCGGTACTTCTCCAAAGAAGGAGTAAATGTGTACGATCTGTTCACGTATGAAAAGCGTTCGTCTGTTATCCGTAATCCTTCAGGTGATGCGGTATTCGAAATGAACGATGTGGAAGTTCCCGCTTCCTGGAGTCAGGTTGCAACCGATATTCTTGCCCAGAAATATTTCCGTAAAGCGGGGGTCCCTCAACCAGACGGGACAACGAGCTCGGAAAAAAGCATTAAACAGGTGGCTCACCGGATGGCCGACTGCTGGAGACAATGGGGAGTTCGTTACGGCTACTTTGCCTCAAAAGAAGACGCAGATATCTTTTATGATGAGCTGGTCTATACGATCGTCGGTCAGCTTGCAGCACCAAACTCACCTCAGTGGTTCAACACCGGTTTACATTCCGCCTATGGCATCACGGGTAAACCTCAGGGCCACTACTTTGTAGACCCGGATACTGAAGAACTCAAAAAGTCGACCTCGGCTTACGAGCGGCCGCAGCCGCACGCCTGCTTTATCCTGTCAGTGAATGATGACCTGGTGAATGATGGCGGTATCATGGACCTTTGGGTTCGCGAAGCTCGTATCTTCAAATACGGATCAGGTGTGGGCACCAACTTCTCATCTATCCGCGGCGAAAATGAAAGGCTTTCCGGTGGAGGCTACTCTTCAGGTCTGATGTCATTCCTGAAGATCGGCGACCGCGCTGCGGGGGCCATCAAATCCGGTGGCACTACCCGCCGGGCCGCAAAAATGGTCTGCCTTGATTTAGATCACCCTGAAATTGAAGGTTTTGTCAACTGGAAAGTAGAGGAAGAAAAGAAAGTAGCTGCCCTCATCGCCGCCGGCTATTCTTCCGACTATGAAGGGGAGGCTTACCGTACAGTAGCGGGACAAAACTCCAACAACTCGGTTCGTATTCCGAACAGCTTCTTCAACGCGCTGGAAGGCGGCAATAACTGGGATCTGATCGGCCGTACCAACGGAAAAGTGATCAAATCTATCTCGGCTGAAAAACTCTGGCAGGATATCGCTTTCGCTGCATGGGCATGTGCCGATCCGGGGGTTCAGTATGATACCACGATCAACGAATGGCATACCTGTCCGGAAGGCGGGCGCATCAATGCCTCCAACCCTTGTTCAGAGTACATGTTCCTGGACAATACCGCCTGTAACCTGGCTTCAATCAACCTTGCACATTTCTTTAACCCGGAAACCTTAACTTTCGACGTAAAAGGCTTCGAGCATGCCTGCCGCATCTGGACAGTAGTTCTTGAAATCTCAGTTCTGATGGCGCAGTTCCCTTCAAAGGAAGTGGCACAGCTTTCTTACGATTACAGAACTTTAGGTTTAGGCTACGCAAACCTGGGCTCTATGTTAATGGTTGCCGGCATTCCGTACGACAGCGAAAAAGCGCGTGCCATCGGTGGTGCCATTACCGCCATCATGACCGGTACGGCTTATGCTACCTCAGCCGAGATGGCTAAAGAGCTTGGCGCTTTCAAACGCTACGAAGACAACAAAAAGCACATGCTGCGCGTAATGCGTAACCATCGGTATGCCGCATACAACGAAACCAGCGCTTACGAAGGCCTGGAAATCGCCCCTCCGGGAATCGATCCTAAATATTGTCCGGATTACCTGCTTTCCGCAGCCGGAAATGCATGGGACAAAGCCGTTGAACTGGGTGAGAAATACGGTTACCGCAACGCACAAACTACAGTGATCGCCCCAACTGGCACCATCGGACTGGTAATGGACTGCGACACAACCGGTATTGAACCTGATTTCGCTTTAGTGAAATTCAAAAAACTTTCCGGCGGTGGCTATTTCAAGATCATCAACCAGGCTGTGCCAACAGCCCTGAAAAACTTAGGCTACAAAGACCACGAGATCGAGGCGATCGTGAACTATGCAAAAGGTGCCGCTACCCTGCAAGGCGCTCCGCATATCAACTTTGACTCGCTGGCATCCAAAGGATTTAACCAAAACGAACTCGAAAAAGTCGACAAATCTTTACTGGCTGCTTTCGAGATCGGTTTTGTATTTAACCAGTGGACTTTGGGCGAAGATTGTCTGAAACGTTTAGGCTTCAAAGCCGAGCAATACGCTGCTTCAGATTTCAACTTACTGCGTTCGTTAGGATTTTCGCGTCAGCAGATCGCGGAAGCTAATGAGTATATCTGCGGAACGATGACCATTGAAGGCGCTCCGTTCCTTAAAGAAGAGCACCTGCCAATATTCGACTGCGCTAATAAATGCGGATCAAAGGGCGTACGCTACATCCACGCTCATGGCCACATTAAAATGATGGCTGCTGCCCAACCGTTCTTATCCGGAGCCATCTCTAAAACTATCAACCTGCCAAACGAAGCAACCGTTGAAGAGATCAAAGATTGCTACGAATTATCATGGAAACTGGCGTTGAAAGCTAATGCGCTTTACCGCGATGGCTGTAAATTGTCTCAGCCGCTGTCGACCAAGTCCGACAAAAAAGACGAAAAGATCGACACGGTTGATGAGGTTCTTGGAGAAGCAGCAAATGTAAAACTGAACGACCTGACGCCTGAACAGGTTCTTGAAGCGGCGCGCGCTATCCTGGAAAGATCAACAGATACAACCTTCAAGCGTCAGCTTTCATCGGTAGTAGAGCGTAAAAATCTGCCCGGAAAACGCGGTGGCTTCACTCAGAAGGCTGCCGTAGGCGGACAGACCATCTTCGTACGTACAGGAGAATATGAAGACGGAACGCTTGGCGAGATCTTCGTCGATATGCATAAAGAAGGTGCTACCTTCCGCTCGCTGATGAACTGTTTTGCCATTGCCGTTTCGGTGGGCTTGCAGTACGGAGTGCCCCTTGAAGAGTTTGTTGATAAATTCACGTTCACCCGTTTCGAGCCATCCGGTATGGTTTCCGGACATGATAATATTAAGAGCGCAACCTCTATTATCGACTACATGTTCCGCATGCTGGGTTATGAGTACCTGAACCGTACGGATCTCGTGCATGTGATCACTGAGCAAAAAGCGGTTTTAGGCAATCCGCAGATGGCCAATGAAGATGTGAACCCGGATGAAAGCAACGTGATGGCTTCAAAACTGGAGGTAAAAGCAGATAAAGTTTTAAAACCGGTACTTGACATCTCCGGCGGCGGCCAATCAGACGCTCCGGCCTGCGGAAACTGCGGTCACATTATGGTTCGCTCCGGAACCTGCTACAAATGTCTGAACTGCGGAACGCAGGGAGGATGCTCGTAAAAGAGTTATAAGTTTTGAGTTGTAAGTTATAAGTTAGCCCTGCCAGAGATGGTGGGGCTTTTTTGTGTAGTGAACCGATTGCAACGCTTCACACACTGATCGAAAAATTTATACCTTAGTTCTGGCAAATGCACAAAACTACAGTCATTCAACTAAAGGTCTTCTTTCTCCTGGCGGTATTTCTGTTAAACACCGCCATCATAGCTGCTTGTGACCTGGGGGTAGACGTGAACCGGGGCCGGCACTATGTCAGTGATGGACGTTCACATCCGGCTGTCCATCAACCTGCTTCCGGTCATCAATTCGCTCTGGGAAACCATGCCGACGAGACAAGCAGTAACGATGACGCCTGCAAAGGCCGCATAGTTAAATTTGAGCAAGGCAATAAATCTCTTGTACAGCTTAGAAAGCTGAATTTTGATTCACCGGTCATGCTATTGAATTTATTTCCGGTCCGGCTGGCAGATCAATTAAACCGTTGTGTGACAAAGCGGAAACAAGCTGCCCGGGTTTCGTACGACCACCTGCCTGTTCCAGATATACGCATTGCCATACAATCTTTCCTGATTTGATTCGCTGATACGGTCAATGCTTTTTTCGCTGGTTTCCAACGGAATAAATCTGCCTGCAATAATATTTTTAACATTACAATTCGACATCATGAAATCAAAAAACATAAATAACTTACGGACAACCGTGTCAATGATAATCATTTTTATTACACACTTTACTTATGCACAATCGCCAATAAAAGTCTCAGGCGCAATGGCCAACATTATGAAAAAAGGCAACTTGAAAGCTTATATCAATTTAGACACGCTAAAGAAAGATGGGCTTTACGGATTAGGAACGGCAGCCGGACTAAAAGGAGAAATCATAATCGAGGACGGAGATGTCTACACCTCAACCGTCATGGACGGCAAAATCGTAAACAAAACCAATAATGTATCCGCCGCAGCTTTGTTGGTATATACCAACGTTAGAGAATGGCTATCAATAGATACGACAGCCGCAATCAACGGTTTAGAAGAACTGGAATCCTTCATTGAACAGGTAGCAAGACATCAAGTTCTGGATTTGACTGTGCCTTTTGTTTTTAGAATAGAACCTGCCGCTTCTTCCGGCAGCTTTCACATCATTGATTGGAAGGAAGGTGTGGAACACACGATGAGTAATCATAAACAGTTCGCTGTATCGCGTTCCGTGCATAATACACAGGTAAAATTACTAGGGTTTTATTCTAATCAGCATCACGGTATTTTCACCCATCATTCATCTAATATGCATGTACATGCTAAAACAAAAAACAAAGAGATCGGGCATTTAGATAATATTAACCTAAACGGGCGTTTAACGGTATTCCTATCAAAATAAGCCATTCATTTCCGGCTTATGATCATCTACTTAAAGGAACGCCCGGCCGCGAACCTGGCGGATAAAGACATAGAGGCTGAATAATAATAATTTCTTATCACCACAGGCACTTTCGCCTGTGGTGATTTCGATTAACAGGCCATCCGGCTGTGTTCGGGCCACTAAACAGTTCTTCAGTATAAGCTTCTCGGTTACGATACACCTTTTTCCCGCTTAAGGAGATGGCTATACCAAAGTCAGTTCTTGCTCGGCAAAAAGACCATCCGGCAAACGGCGAACTGGTCGAAGTATGAGCGAGGTATAACTGTGGTAGCAATGAATATCGCTATAAGGTCACTATAAGGTCGCTATATGGTCGCTGTAACGTCACTATAAAGATGAAGAAAGAATATTTTGTGCGGTTAAGAGATCCTTAACTCCCGGATAAGACAGATAAATATAGCGTTTTCACAACCAGCCGCAAAATTTAACCGTTCCGACAAACTGACATAAATGTTTTTTGTTAAATAATGAGTTTCAAGAATTTAAAAACTAAAAAGCGTAAGTAATATGAAATCAAAAATGCTAATAGCTCTTTTTGCTGCCGGTATAGCAGTAATGGGATGTGGTTCAACACAAAACACATCAGACGGCACTGACTCTGTGACCACGATACCAACTCCTGCCGATACTACCATGACTGATACCACAATG
>DASWXL010000036.1:0-4768 GCA_036405495.1 Sphingobacteriaceae bacterium
AACGGTCCTTCAGATCGACGCGCATTCCGATCTGCGGTATTCTTATCATGATAATATTTATTCGCATGCATCGGTAATGCACCGCATACACGATATGGGTTTAACGATCTGTCAGGCCGGTATCAGGGCACAATGCATCGAAGAGGCCCAGCTGATCAAAAAGTCGGAGAATATTAACACGTTTTATGCTCATCAGATCCGTCAAAACCCTTTATGGATCGAAGAGATCATCGCTCCGATGACGAACGATGTATATATCACGATCGACGCTGATGGCTTTGACCCTTCCATTATGCCGGCAGTGGGAACCGCAGAACCAAACGGATTATTCTGGAACGAGACCTTAGACCTGCTCAGAGCGGTATGCAAAGAAAGAAATGTCGTGGGATTTGATATTGTCGAATGCGCGCCTATCGAAGGAAGCATTCTTTCCGAATATACCCTTGCTAAGCTGGCTTACCGGCTGTTAGGTTACAAATTTAACATGTAAGGGCAACCCGGCACGAACTACTAAATACAAACTACTAAAACCCGTAACTCAAAATAATGGCACTACAATGTGGGATAGTTGGCTTGCCCAATGTTGGCAAATCAACTCTGTTTAACTGTTTATCGAACGCTAGAGCACAAGCGGCAAACTTTCCGTTCTGCACCATCGAACCTAATGTGGGCGTTATCACAGTTCCCGATGCCAGGCTCACCAAACTTGCTGAACTGGTAAATCCGCAAAGGATTGTTCCCAACACAATCGAAATTGTTGACATAGCCGGTTTAGTAAAGGGTGCCAGCAAGGGCGAAGGGCTTGGAAATCAGTTTTTAGGAAATATCCGGGCAACAGATGCTATCATCCATGTGCTCAGATGTTTCGAAGATCCTAACGTAATTCACGTCGACGGTTCGGTAGATCCGATCCGCGACAAGGAGATCATTGACACCGAACTTCAGCTTAAAGACCTGGAAACGGTAATTAAAAAGATCCAGAAAGTAGAAAAAATGGCCAAAACCGGAGGAGACAAAGAAGCTAAAAAGGCTTACGAAGTCTGCTCACTGGTAAAAACCCATCTCGAGTCGGGCAGATCTGCGCGCACCGCCCCGATCGCCGAAGAAGATAAAGAATACATTGCTGACCTGTTTTTATTGACCGCCAAGCCTGTTTTGTACGTCTGCAACGTTGATGAAGGTTCTGTAACCACCGGCAACGAGTTCGTCGAAAAGGTGAAAGAAGCCGTAAAGGACGAAAACGCTGAAGTGCTGATCATATCGGCTAAGATCGAATCTGAAATTGCGGAACTTGAGAGCTATGAAGAACGTCAGATGTTTCTGCAGGACCTGGGGCTTGACGAATCAGGCGTTAATAAGCTGATCCAGGCAGCATACAAATTACTCAACCTGGCCACTTATTTTACTGCCGGCGTACAGGAGGTCAGGGCCTGGACCATCGAAAAAGGCTGGACCGCCCCTCAGGCAGCAGGCGTTATCCATACCGATTTTGAGAAGGGATTTATCAGGGCAGAAGTGATCAAGTATGCTGACTTTATTCACTACGGATCAGAAAGCGCTTGTAAAGAGGCTGGTAAACTGAGTGTTGAGGGTAAAACGTATGTTGTCGAAGACGGCGATATTATGCATTTCCGCTTTAACGTTTAACATTTGCCTCTAAACGGGGAAATGGTATATTTGCAAACCATTCCGCACCCGTAGTTCAATGGATAGAATGTCAGATTCCGGTTCTGATGATAGGGGTTCGAATCCCTTCGGGTGCACAGAGAAGAAGCCGCTTTCGAGCGGCTTTTTCAGTTTATTCACCGAAGGGATGCGAACGAAGCTCCGGCCGGGGTTCGAACTCTTTCTTGAGCAGGCCTGCGCCTGGCTGTGCGGGTGCGAAAAATCCCTTCGGGTGCACAGAGAAGAAGCCGCTTTCGAGCGGCTTTTTCAGTTTATTACACTTTTCTCACAGTGTGAAAACCAAATCAGGAAAAAAACTATTATATCGATGAAACCGATTACACCCCTGATTACCAGCTTCACACCATATGAAAAAAACACTTTTACTCATCCTCGCATTTAGTTCTTCCCTGTGTGCCTTTGGCCAGTTTCCGGTATTATCGAAACCTTATACATTCGGCATTAAAGCAGGCGTAAATGTTCATCGGTATATCTTTGTGCAGAAGAGGTCATACAATGTCGACTCACGTTCTGCTATCGGATATCAGATCAGTGGTTTCTTTGATACGCCGGTCGCCCCGCTGATCTCGTTTCAACCCGGCTTTGCACTTGTTCAGAAAGGCGGCGATTATACCGGGAACAACGACATCCCTGTTCAGCACCGTTTTGTCTGGTTCCAAATTCCGGTCCACCTGGTCGGGAAAATTCCTGTACGGCGTGGCAACTACTTTATCGGAGCCGGCACTTATGGAGGATTTGCTTTAACCGGCCGTAAGACCGTTAATCTTCCTGATCAGCATACGCGGAACCCAATAAGCTTCGGTTACAATCCCACAGACGATTCTGAATATGATGATTTCGGAGTAAGTTTTACGGGCGGCTTTCGTACCGCCAGGGGTATTACATTACAGCTCGGATATGAACAGGGGTTGACAGATCTCCGCCCCGACGGCTTTGGCATTGACGGAAAAAGAACTAACCGGGTGTATTCGTTTTCCGTTGGGTACTCTTTTTTCCGTTAACACAGTGTACGCAATCTTAGACAACTTGATTAGAAAAGCCGTCACAAAAATGCACACACCGTGAAGTGTCCGCGGAAAGCAATAAAAGGCAAAAGAATACTCAAAATCAGCGAATTAAATCAAAACACGGTAAATATTGGCAGGGCTATTGTTTTAATACATGCAATAAAATGTATCACACATCATGAAGGCACATGAGCACCGGACGGATACTTTCCTGCTTAAGAGAATGTCGGGAAATCTGTCCGTATTCATGAAGTCTTCATTTAACAAAAACAATTTTACCGTATGAAAAAATTATTGATACTCGCACTGGCTTCCATGATCGGAGGAGGTGCATTTGCACAAACGACAACCACCACATTATCACCAATCAAATGGGGGTTAAAAGCAGGCGTGAACTTTCCGAAGTACAACATTAATGTAGATGACGCCGATAATCTTGAAACGGACGCCACTACCAATTTCCATGTCACCGGCTTTATCGATGCACCGATCGCACGTTACCTGTCTGTTCAGCCAGGTTTATCCCTACAGGGTAAAGGCGCCGAATTCTCAGACAACAATGAGCAAAATACCATGTGGCTTGAAGTGCCTGTAAACCTCGTGGGAACCGTTCCCGTCGGCCGGGCAAACCTCTTCCTGGGAGCGGGACCATACGCTGCGTTTGGTATTGCAGGTGAGAATGAGGTTGGCGACGTCGACACTGACGTTGACTTCGGCGATGAAACCGGCGACGACCTGAAAGGAACCGACTTCGGTGTAAACTTCATGGGCGGCTTCCGCATGAATAGCGGATTAATGGTTGGTGCCGGCTATGGATTGGGCTTAACAGACCTGCGGCCTGCAGGCGACGGCGGTGATGGCAAGATAACCAACCGCGTTTGGTCGGTTTCACTTGGCTGGTCATTCTAACGCCTAACGCAACCTAATGAAGCGGCTTCCTCCAACGGGAAGCCGCTCTTTTTTATTCAAAATACCGGCATTCTGTAACACCTTATCATAATTCTCATCTATAAAGCAACAATTCGATAATTAACCTTCTTTTGAGGTAAAAGGCCTATTTTTACCGTTAACTTCTGATGAGGCAACTTTTTACATGTTTTTTTATTTTTGCCGGCATATTCTCTGCCACAGCGCAAAAGGTGGGTATTGTCTTCAGCGGTGGCGGCGCTAAAGGATTGGCGCATATCGGCGTGATAAAAGCCCTCGAAGAGAACAATATCCCGATCGATTACATCACCGGAACTTCGATGGGCGGCATCATCGGGGCAATGTATGCGGCAGGGTACTCGCCTGAGGAAATGGAAAAGATTGCCGTAAGCAAGGAGTTCCAGGATTGGGTCAGCGGCCGGTTTCATAGCGACTTTCGGCATTACTTTAAGAAGAAGCCCGACAACCCCTCCGTCTTCTCCGCAAAAGTTCAGGTGGGCGAAGGTTTCCAGACCAGCTTTCGATCAAGTCTGGTAAACGATGTCCCGTTGAACTTTGCGTTGCTGGAACTGCTGGCACAGGCATCGGCAAACGCCCGTGACGACTTCGATAACCTTTTCGTTCCGTACCGTTGTATCGTGTCTGATGTCTTTTCGCAGAGATCCATTTCGGTAAAGCAGGGAAGTCTGGTTGAAGCAGTCCGCGGCACGATGACTGTACCTCTGATCTACCGGCCTATTAGAGTGGATGGCAAGTACGTATTTGACGGTGGCCTTTACAATAACTTTCCCGTTGATATCATGGCTGAAGATTTTAAACCGGATGTGATTATCGGAACGAACGTATCATCAAAAGTATACAACGAATATCCCAAAGAAAATGACGAAAAGTTATTGAACAGGTTTCTGACATATATGCTGTTGTCAAAAACAGACTCGACATCTATCGGCAAGAACGGCGTCTATATTCAACCGGATCTGACCGATTACAGCTCCACCAACTTCCATCCGGTTGAGGAGATCATTCAAAAAGGGTATGACGCAACGATCGCAGACATAGAAAACATCAGGAAAGTAGTAAAACGCCGTGTTACCAGGGAACAGCTTGAAGCAAGGCGCAAAGCCTTTAAACAACAAGGTCCGGCCCTG
>DASWXL010000037.1:0-12767 GCA_036405495.1 Sphingobacteriaceae bacterium
ATCCGGAGAACCGTCCACGTGTATCCTGAAGTTGGATGCAGAACCGGTAGCCTCAAAATGCACGGCATCGTTGACCCTTTTTAATTCTACTTTCATATTAAAATTCTTCTGCGGCGCGGAACATCAATGCCGCAACCGTTAAGTTTGTACGGCTATCGATCAGGATAGCGCCGCCATTTTGCTTATTGTCCTGATACAGGTCTACCGCCAGCGGATCCGCAGTTTTTATCATCACACGGCCGATATCGTTGAGCTGGAAGCTGTCAGCATTTACCTTCTCTAAGGTATTAATATTTACTTTATAAAGAATATCCTGCACCTTGCACCTGGTCAACTTGCTGTTATGCTGAATAAAGTAAGGGACCGACGTATCCAGCGCACGTGTGTCCATCCAGCAAAGATCAGCTTCGATCTCCTTCGATACCTTCGGCGCATGGGCAGCGCTTACCAGCATATCGCCGCGGCTGATATCGATATTGTCTTTCAGATGAATAGTGACCGACATTCCCTGTACCGCTTCCCCCGGTTGCTTTTCGAACATCTCGATCCTGCTGATGGAAGAACTGAAACCGGAAGGAAGTACCGTGATCGGGTCATTTACTTTAAAAGCTCCGCTGAGCACCCGTCCCGCGTATCCGCGGTAATCGTGAAGCTCATCGGTTTGCGGCCGGATAACCCACTGAACAGACATCCGTGAGTGAGATTCTTTATCATCAACATCGACGACAACCGTCTCTAAATGCTCCAGCAGACTTTTCCCTTTATACCAGCTCATGCGCGATGAGGTGTGTACAATATTATCTCCGCGCAGTGCACTGACCGGGATGTAGGTTACTTCTTTGAGACCCAGCTTCAAAGCCAGCTTTTCGTAGTCGGATTTAATTTTCACGTATGACGCTTCGTCATAATCCACCATGTCCATTTTATTGAGGCATACGGCTACGTGCGAAATGCCGAGCAGCGATACCAGGAAGCTGTGGCGAATGGTTTGTTCTACCACGCCGTTTCGTGCATCGATCAGAATAATGGCCAGATCGGCATTGGATGCGCCCGTAACCATATTTCGGGTATACTGAATATGTCCGGGAGTATCGGCGATGATAAACTTTCGTTTGCCGGTCTGGAAGTATTTATAGGCAACGTCGATCGTGATTCCTTGTTCTCGTTCAGCCTTCAGTCCGTCGGTAAGGATTGCCAGATCGATGGTACCATCCTCATTTTTGCGGTTAGCGCGCTGAATGGCTTCAAGCTGGTCTTCCAGTATTGATCCGGTATCGTAAAGCATTCTGCCGATAAGCGTGCTCTTGCCATCGTCGACACTACCGGCAGTAAAAAAACGTAATATATCCATTAAAAATATCCTCCTTTTTTGCGGTCTTCCATAGCCGCTTCCGACACTTTATCATCCATCCGGGCTCCGCGTTCACTCACCCTTGACATGCTGATCTCCTCAATAATATCGTCAATTTCGGTGGCAACCGACTCGACAGCCGCCGTACAGGTCATATCGCCCACCGTTCTGAACCGAACCGACCGGCGTTCGATAACGTCTTCATGATCTATATTCAAGTATTCAGCTGCGGCCATTAACTGCCCGTTTCTGGTAATGCAATCGCGCTCATGAGAGAAGTAAATAGAGGGCAGCGGAATATTTTCCCGTCGTATATAGTTCCACACATCGAGTTCGGTCCAGTTACTGATCGGGAATACCCGAACGTTCTCGCCTTTGTGTATGCGGCCATTGTAGATGTTCCATAGTTCAGGCCGCTGGCGCTTCGGGTCCCACTGACCGAATTCATCCCTGACAGAAAAGATCCGCTCTTTTGCCCGGGCCTTCTCCTCGTCACGGCGGGCACCGCCTATACAGGCGTCAAATTGATGCTCTGCAATTGTATCGAGAAGAGTGACGGTCTGCAGTGCATTCCGGCTGGCGTTTTTACCCCGCTGCTCGATCACTTTTCCGGCATCGATCGACTCCTGCACATACCCTACAATAAGCTTCTCGCCGATGCGTTCGATCATTTCATCGCGATAGCGAATGGTTTCCGGAAAATTGTGTCCGGTATCGATGTGAACTAACGGAAACGGAAATTTTCCCGGCCTGAAAGCTTTCTCTGCCAGGCGGACCAGCGTGATGGAGTCTTTCCCTCCGGAGAACAACAGGGCCGGCTTTTCGAACTGTCCGGCGACCTCCCGCAGAATATGAATAGCTTCTGCTTCCAGCTGATCTAAATAATCAAAATATCTTTTTGTCATTGCTGATTAGATGTATGTAACCCACATTCCTTTTTGCTTTGGTCCTCCCACCACCAGCGCCCGGCTCTGAAATCTTCGCCTTCGCGAACCGCCCGCGTGCATGGGGCACAGCCGATGCTCGGAAAACCTTTATCGTGTAAAGGATTATAGGGTATTTGGTACTGTTTAATATATTCTTTTACTTCCTCCAGCGTCCAGTCGAATATTGCATGGAACTTGATGAGTCCATTACCTTCGTCCCACTCAATGGAGTGCATATCATGCCGGTTGGGCGACTGGTCGGCACGGATGCCGGTCACCCAAATGCTGTTTCCGGCTAATGCCCGCTTCAAAGGCGCAACTTTTCGGATGCCGCAGCATTCTTTTCGGTTTTCAACCGACTCATAAAAGCTGTTTGGCCCCTTACGGTTAACCATCTCTTCTAATGCAACGGCATCAGGATAGTAAGCATGAATGGGCTTGCCATATGTTTCCAATGTCCTGTTCCAGGTATAGTAGGTTTCCGGGAATAACCTGCCCGTTTCAAGGGTAAAAACTTTGATTGGCAGCTCGTTGGAGAAGATCATATGCGAAATCACCTGGTCCTCCCACCCGAAACTGGTCGAAAAAACGATCTTCCCGGGAAATTCCTGTGCCAGAAACTTAAGGGAAGAAACGGGATCAAGTCCTTTGACCTTTTCTCTTAAAATATCCTCCAGTTCCATTCTCTTTTATTTTGAATTTGTTAAAGCCTGCCCGATATCGCCCAGGATATCATCTACATCTTCCAGTCCGACGGATATGCGGATGGTTCCCGGCTGGATGCCTATTGATCCGCGTTCTTCTTCCGATAGTTTGGAATGCGTGGTTGATGCAGGATGCGTTGCGATCGATCTGGCATCGCCCAGGTTTGAGGTGATCAGGATCATATTCAACGTATCAAGGAAGCGTTTAGCACGGTCAAATCCACCTTTTATAATAAATGTAACAATTCCTCCACCTGCCTTCATTTGCTTCTTTGCCAGCTCATGCTGCGGATGCGAGGGCAGGAACGGATATCGCACAACTTCCACTTCCGGGTTTCCCTGCAGCATTTCGGCCACCGCTAAGGCGCTGCTGCAATGGCGGTCCATTCTGAGGGATAACGTCTCCAGACTTTTAGACAGCACCCAGGCATTGAAGGCGGACATCGCGGGTCCGGTATGCCTGATAAAGAACATCATTTCCTTTATCAGATCCTTACGGCCTACAACCACTCCTCCTAAAACCCGTCCTTGCCCGTCCATATACTTGGTTGCCGAATGACTTACCAGGTCAATTCCGTATTGGATCGGTTTCTGCAAATATGGTGTCGCAAAACAGTTATCAACGTTCAGAATGATATGCGGATACTTTTCTTTGAAACCGCCCAGCCATTCCAGATCTACCAGTTCCAAACCGGGGTTTGAAGGCGTTTCCAGAAAGATCATCCTGGTTTCCGGACGGATAGCTGCTTCCCATTGCTCCGGCTGAGAGGCGTCTACGTAAGTTGAGGTGATTCCCCATCTTGGGAATAGCGTGTTTAGCAGTTGATGGGTAGATCCGAAGACCGACCGGCATGCGATCACATGATCGCCGCTTTTGAGCAAGGCAGCCATTGAAGCGAACACCGCAGCCATTCCTGACGAAAAAGCCAGCCCGTCTTCTGCTCCCTCCAATGCGCATATTTTATTGATGAATTCGGTTGTATTGGGATTAGAATACCGTGAATAGATGTTACCCGGCTCCTCATCGGCAAAAACAGCCCGCGCCTGTTCCGCATCGTCAAATATAAAGCTTGACGTAAGATATAAGGGGACAGAATGCTCACGATTAAATGACCGGTCTGTCTGTTTACGGATTAATTGGGATTGTTCTTTCATTAATTTTTATCAGTTGCGCAAATTACGGGTTTTTGAACCAATTTTGATCGTGGTCTTTGCTTAAACTACCCGGTTTTTCTGTCATTATCAACAGCTGGGTGATTTCATTCAACTTTTGCACTTTAGAGGCAAAATCACCTTTCAGCAGCTCCCGTAATTTATTCATATTCTGCAAAGCTTCTTCAAGTTCGTTGGGGAGGGCATCGGCCAGGATCTCTTTCAACCGTTTTGCGACAGTTGGCGATTTACCATTGGTGGATATACCGATCTTTAAATTCCCCTTTTGAACAACAGAGCCCAGATAAAAGTCGCACAGTTCAGGCTTATCAGCGACATTGATCAGTACCCGTTTTTTTCCGGCGTCCTCCCGGATCTGCCGGTTCAAACCAGCATTACCGGTTGCCACTATGGCCAAATCCGTATGATCAAGGTCTTCGCTGACATAATCTCTTTCATGGATAAGTACTTGTGCATAGTGCGCCGCCAGCCGCCTGACGTCTTCAGAAACGGCTTTACTTACAACAGTCACTTTTGCCTGCGGACTATTTTGTAAAACAGCGTTGAGCTTCTCCAGGCCAACTTTGCCGGCGCCCACGAGCAAAATATGCAGCTCATTTAATTTTAGAAAGACCGGAAATAATTCATTCTTTGCCATCCCTGCAGGATCAGTTCTCCTCAGCAAACTCATACGATCTGATAATAGGCTGAAACAACGGATGGAGTCCTACAACTTCACCAAATACGATAATCGCAGGAGCTTGAATCTTCTTATCGGCTACCGACTCCGCAATAGTGGCCGCCACGCCAACTACTACCCTCTCGTCTTCCATTGAGCCTTTCTGAATGACCGCAACCGGCAGACGGCCTTTGCCTTCTGCAATAAAGATGTCGGCGATCTCTTTGATCTTCTTTAAGCCCATCAGAACGACAACGGTTGCCCGCGATTTGGCCGCCGTATACAGATCGCCGGAGACCTCGCCCGCAGCTGTTGTTCCGGTGATCACCCAAAAGCTCTCGCTAGCGCCGCGGTGGGTGACCGGTATACCGGCTAACGCCGGAACGGATATGGAGCTCGAAATACCGGGGATGATCTGAGCGGGAATGCTGTAAGATGCCGCATGGTCCAGCTCTTCATACCCTCTTCCGAATACGAACGGGTCGCCGCCCTTGAGCCTCACCACATGACCGTAATTGAGAGCATAATCGACCATTAACTTGTTCACTGCTTCCTGCGAATAGGTATGGTCGCCGGAACGCTTGCCGACATATACTTTTACCGCATGTGCAGGAGCATATTGCAGGAGCTGATCGTCTACGAGGGCGTCATAAAGCACCACATCTGCCTCGCTGAGAGCCCTTACAGCCTTCAGGCTTATCAATTCCGGATCGCCGGGACCAGCGCCAACCAGCGTGATCTTCGGTTCTCTGATCATTTTTCCTGTTACTGTTGCTCTCATACCTGGACAACCTCCTCTCTTCTGGTTTTAACCTGTTTGGTGAATTGTGATGCCATTTCTAAATACCTTTTAGCAAACTGCGGCGTTGGTTCGTGCTTATTGATCTGGAGAACAAGGGCCTCGAAATCCGGAAACCCATTCAGGTCATAACCACCGGCGAATTGTAAACTGAATTCGCGAAGTATGCCGATCTGCGTACTGCTATTGATGCCCTTATCGAGCAACAATGCCTTTGCCGAACTGATGAAAACACTGTACGAGTGGTAAATGGCATCTGCATAGCGCGCTTCTTTCAGCGCTTCGATCGCCCAATGCAGCTTCTCATCGGCTTCATACATTAATGTGGCAACAAGATCGATGATGACGCCCGCACACTCGCCTACTCCTATTGCGGTATTGTAAAGATCTTCATGTCCCCAATCGATGAACTCGTCGCTTTTGAGTGATGTCAGATCTGCTAATGGCTTCAGTAACTGATAAAAATGATCTTTCCCGTTCCGGTCGTAATAACTGTTGAAGGTTTCGCCCGGCCCGGCATTTTGTTCATAATCTGTTAACACGTGTCTTACGACATCGGCGGCCCGCTTTGATGGAACCTTAAGCACTCTTTCTGCTGCGCGCCCCTGTCCGTCGCCTACTGTCCCCCCTCCGAGAAGCACCTGAACAGCGGGAAGTACCTTACCATTCGCTTTTAGTGAGCTGCCATGGAATCCGATGTGCGCCACACCATGCTGCCCGCACGAATTCATGCATCCGCTGATCTTGATCTTGATGTCGCGGTTGAAAATAAGGTTTGGAAACTCTTCATATACCACTTCTTCCAGCACCCTCGACAACTCGGTGCTGTTGGAAATGCCCAGGTTACAGGTGTCTGTCCCCGGACAGGTGGTCACATCTGCAACGCTGTCGAAACCCGGGTCTGCCAAATGAAGATCTGAAAGCCGATTATATAATTCCGGGAGCGCTTCCTTTCTGGCAAACTTTAACAGCAACCCCTGGTTCTGCGTCACCCGGATCTCATCCGACACCAGCGTCCGTATCGCCTCGATAAACTGCCTAGCCCGCTCTGTGGATATATCGCCAACCGGAACTTTGACATATACTCCGAAAAAGCCTTTTTGCTTTTGTTCGAAAACATTGGTAGCGAGCCACTGATTGTACCGGTCAGGGTCATCAGGCACAGCTTCGTAGTGAGAGCTATCCGGAACGACCGGTAGTGCGATGCTGTTTCGGTCTATTTTATAGGTGTGGCACTTAATAGCGGTCTGTTCTTCGCCGATCAATCTTAAAACTTCATCCATTCCTAACCTGGCTATCAGATATTTCAGCCTGGCTTTATTCCGGTTGTTTCGTTCACCATACCGGTCAAAAACGCGTATTACGGATTCTATGTAAGGAATGATCTCATCTTCGTGTAAGAACTCGTGGACAACAGAGGCCATCGCGGGTTGCGCACCCAGTCCTCCGCCTAGCAAGACTTTAAAACCCCTTACTTCTGTTCCGTCCACGATCCTGAGTTTAGGGATCAGACCGACATCGTGGATATATGAAAATGCCGTATCCTCATCACTGGATGAAAATCCGATCTTAAACTTCCGGCCCATTTCCTGGCAGATCGGGTTGCGAAGAAAATATTCGAAAGTTGCCTGAGCATAAGGCGAAACATCAAATGGCTCTTCCGGGTCTATTCCGGCGGTTGGTGAAGAGGTGACATTCCGTACCGTGTTGCCGCAAGCTTCACGAATGGTAATATCATCTTCCTGCAGCTTAGACCATAACTCAGGCGTCCGGTCAAGACTTACAAAATGGATCTGAATGTCCTGCCGTGTGGTTAAGTGCAGATTGCCGCTCGCATATTCATCGGAAATGTCTGCAATGCGAAGCAGTTGCTTAAAACTAACTTTGCCAAACGGCAGCTTGATCCGAACCATTTGAACGCCCGGCTGCCGCTGACCATATATACCGCGGGCAAGGCGCAGGCTTCTAAACTTTTCACTGTGCACTTTACCTTCGCGAAACTCCCTGATCTTTCTCTCAAGGTCGAGAATGTCCCGGTCAACAACCGGATTTTCTAACTCCGTTCTAAAGCTTTGCATACTGATCGATATAAAAAAGGCCCCTACTGAATACAGAAGAGGCCACACATTTCTTTCTAAAAGCTCATACCCCTCCGTCACGACGACTGCCTTGTGCAACAATGCATGATCATCTTACAATTGGTATGGGTATAAAGCTTGTCCATGCCACAAATATATTAACTATACCGACTTAGTAGTCTATTGTTTTAAAAAAAAGCTACAGAGCGATTAGTTTGTTCTTTTCCAGTAGGTTATGTTCACGATCAATAATATCCTGAATACTCGTTTCCGTAAGTATTTTTAGTGTTGCGTCTCTTACATCAATAAAGACATCGCGAATTCCGCAGCTGATCTCCTCTTTGCATTCGGCACACCGATTATAAAAATTAAGGCTTACACAGGGCACCATAGCGATCGGTCCGTCCGTGATTCGCATCACCTGAACCAGGTATATGTCCTTCGGATGCTTACTCAGGCTATAGCCGCCTCCGGCTCCTTTCTTGCTGTGCAGCAGACCTGAATTACGCAAATAAAGAAGGATCTGCTCCAGGAATTTTTTAGGGATCTGTTCCTCCTGCGAAATTCTCAGGATCTGCATCGGCTCTTTCCCGTAATTTTTACCGAGAACCACCAGGGCCTTTATTGCGTATTTGGTTTTTTTAGACAGCATTTGTGAAACAATAATACATATTAGAAACGGTGTTTTAACAGCCTTTATTTGAAGCGGTGTTTCAGAAACTGCCCGGTGTAAGATCCCTGCACTGTTACCAAGTCCTCCGGAACGCCGCTGAACACAACTTCCCCACCGTTTTCGCCGCCTTCAGGGCCGATATCAATTACCCAGTCTGCACATTTTATCACGTCCATGTTATGTTCGATCACGAGTATGGTATTACCAAGCTCGATAAGTGCGTTAAAAGATTTCAGGAGCTTCTTAATATCGTGAAAGTGCAGGCCGGTGGTCGGCTCATCGAAGATAAAGAGAGTCTTATTGCTATTATTCCCTTTCACCAGGAAGGACGCCAGTTTGATTCGCTGGGCTTCGCCACCTGACAGGGTATTCGATGATTGACCCAGATGAACATATCCTAATCCGACATCGGCCAGGGGCTGAATTTTAGCAAGAATTTTGGGCTGCTCCCTGAAGAAGCCGAGGGCTTCCTCGATGGTCAGATCCAGCACTTCGGAAACGTTCTTATCGTTATAGGTAACGTCCAGAACATGCTGTTTAAACCGGTTGCCCCCGCACCCTTCACATGGCAGATAGATGTCCGCCATGAATTGCATTTCGATCTTCACTTCTCCTTCTCCCTGACACACATCGCAACGGCCACCTTCTACGTTGAACGAGAACGCAGCAGGCTTTAAGCCGGCCGCCTTTGCAGATGGCTGAGAGGCATATAAATTCCGTATCTCGTCCCATGCCTTGACGTACGTGACAGGATTCGAGCGTGACGAGCGCCCGATCGGATTTTGATCCACGATTTCAACCTGTTCGATTTGACCCAGATCTCCCTCAATGCTGTCATATGCGCCTGTTTGCTCACCGGAGTAATTCCCTATTGCCTTCAGAACCGCGGGCTGAAGGATCCGCTTTACCAGCGATGTTTTGCCGGACCCGGATACTCCCGTCACGCAGGTAAATACATGGAGCGGAAACTTAACATCAATGTTTTTAAGGTTATTTTCGCGGGCTCCTTTTATCTCGATGTGATCGCTCCACTTCCTTCGCTTTGCCGGTATTTCAATCTCTTCCTTGCCGCTCAGGTATTGACCGGTCAGACTTTCGCCGTCGTTGATGATCTCATCATAGGTGCCGGTAAAAACCAACTCGCCACCGTGAATTCCGGCGGCCGGTCCGACATCGATCAGGTGGTCGGCAGCTTCCATGATCTCTTCTTCATGTTCAACAATCAGCACCGTGTTGCCGACATCACGCAACGATTTCAAAACGCCGATCAACCGGTGTGTGTCCCGCGGGTGAAGGCCTATACTTGGTTCATCCAGAACGTAAACTGACCCGACCAGCGAACTCCCCAATGAAGTCGCCAGATTTATCCGCTGGGATTCACCTCCCGACAACGTGTTCGATAAGCGGTTCAGTGTCAGATATGACAACCCTACGTCGTTAAGGAACCTGATCCGGTTGGTAATTTCCAGCAGCAGGCGTTTGCCGATCTTCTGCTCACTTTCATTCAATTCAAGCTCCTGGAAGAACGCGAGAGCCTTGTCAAGTGGCAGCAATACGATATCTGTAATGGATCTGCCGGAGATCTTTACATATGATGCATCTTTCCGTAGACGGCTGCCCTTACATTCCGGGCAATTGGTTTTTCCCCTGTATCGCGACAGCATCACCCGGTACTGAATCTTGTACGTATGCGTTTCGAGCTCTTTAAAGAAATCATTCAACCCGCCAAAATACTTATTGCCGGTCCATAGCAATTCGCGCTGCGCATCAGTTAACTGACTGTATGGCCGGTGAACAGGGAAGTCGAATTTCAGTGCGCTTTTGATCAGCTTATCGAGCCATTCGCGCATCTTCTCACCCCTCCATGGGGCAATCGCTCCATCATAAACGGATTTACTTTTGTCCGGAATTACCAGGTCTTCATCGATACCGATCACCTTACCATATCCTTCGCACCGCTTGCATGCGCCGTAGGGATTGTTAAAGCTGAAGAAGTTAGGCGACGGTTCTTCAAAGCGCATCCCGTCAAGTTCAAAACGGTCGCAAAAGAAATGCTGAGTACCGTTTTCTTCTACTATGCAGTCGCCTTTTCCTTCGAAATAGGCAGTTTGAACCGAATCGGCAATGCGGCTCAGCGTTTCCTCCTCCTGATTTACAGAAACCCGGTCGATAACGATCTTAAGGCGGCCGTTGTCGGATAACTGCTCATTTTCAAGTGACGCATCTTCCAGGACTTCTTCAATGCGGCGTATCCTGTCATCAAATGAGATCCTCAAAAATCCTTTTTGAAGTAACACTGCCAGCTCTTCCTTGATGGACCGGTTATTATGCGGGTGAAGCGGACACAGAATTGTGGCAGAGCTATCCTCAGGAAGCGATGATACAAAGTTGACAACGTCTGTTACAGTATCCCGCTTTACGACTTTCCCGGAAACAGGAGAGTAGGTTTTCCCGATCCGCGAGAACAGCAATTTCAGATAATCATAGATCTCGGTAGAGGTTCCGACGGTAGACCGCGGATTGCTGGTTATTACTTTCTGTTCGATCGCAATTGCGGGAGCGATCCCTTTAATGTAATCCACATCGGGCTTGTTCATCCGCCCCAAGAACTGACGGGCATAGGCCGAAAGGCTCTCTACATACCGGCGCTGGCCTTCGGCGTAAAGCGTATCGAACGCGAGTGATGACTTGCCGGAACCCGACATACCGGTAACCACCACCAGCTTGTTCTTCGGTATAGCCACATCAATGTTCTTCAGGTTGTGGACCCTGGCCCCTTTGATAATGATATTTCTCTTTGGATCTTTTTCCGCTTCGCTGCTCATGTATGAAACCTCCGGCTCTTAAACTTCGTATTAGTTATATAACGATTTTAGGCTGATTATTGCAAAAATACAGCTATGTAACATTATTAAGCATTATTTAAATTAAACTTTGATGTTGGGGAAAAATTTATTTAATTTGGATATACTGATAACACACACAGATCAGGCCAGCACATAACACACACTTAAAAGGAGAAAGTATATCGAGAGAACTCTACTTAATTAATTGGGTATTCACAAAAGGGGAAAAGTAGGAGTCCTATGAAACTTCAAACAAAAAACGACCAAGACCTTATTCACGCATATATAAGCGGTCATGAAGAGAGCCTGGAAGAGCTGATCAGGAGGCATAAGTCCAAAATTTACACATCTATTTATCTTCTTGTAAAAGATCAGTACCTGGCAGAAGATATTTTTCAGGATACTTTCATAAAAGTCATCAACACCCTGAAAGCGGGAAAATATAACGAAGAAGGCAAGTTCTTACCGTGGGTAATGCGCATAGCGCACAATCTCGTTATCGACCATTTCCGAAAGGAGAAACGAACTCCTGTAATAACCAACGTAGACGGCTTTGACATTTTTGACGTGATCAAGATCTACGATGAAAGTATGGAAGAGCGTATGGTTAGAGAACAAACCCATAAAGATCTTAAAGCGATGATCCAGCTGCTTCCGTCTGAACAAAAGGAAGTGCTGATCATGCGCCATTATGGCGACCTTAGCTTCAAGGAGATCGCTGACATAACCAATGTGAGTATAAATACTGCACTTGGCCGCATGCGCTATGCTCTGAATAATTTGAGGAAGATGATGCAGGCAAAGGAACTTGTAAAGAATTAAAACCTGCAGCAAAAAGTTTCACCAGAGTAAAATATTCAGCTGGCGGTATCGTTCTATAAAGAAACAACAACGAAATGCCGCTTATGACAGAAACCTTTACTCCTTTTTTTCATTGTCTTTACAATGATAAAGTTGAAGCCAGTTATTCTGTTGAGGGTTTGAGCGAAGAAGATACAAGCTTCTACAACTCTATTCAAACAGGTTTGGATAAGTTGTCAAAAACACCTTCATCTGATATAATTGAGAACATACTCAACTATTCGAGATCATTGTAAAGTCTGCGAAAAGCCACCTCCGGTGGCTTTTCTTTTTCCCCTAATTTCCTTCCTCCTTGCTTCAACAAAGCCTATCTTTGGCAAATGCTCAAAAAAGATCGCTACAAGGCATTTATCGACTATTTTTCTACTCATCAGCCGAACGCGGAAACAGAGCTTAACTATACAAACCCATATGAGCTGCTGGTAGCGGTGATCCTTTCCGCACAGTGCACGGATAAAAGGATCAACATGATCACGCCCGCTCTTTTTCAGCGCTTTCCGGATCCTTACACACTAGCCAGGGCCGAGCGGGAAGAGATCTTCGGGTATATCAAAAGCGTGAGCTACCCGGGCAATAAGTCAAAACATTTACATGGGATGGCAAACATGCTGATCAATCAGTTTAACGGCGTTGTACCGTCAGACGTTAAAGATCTGCAAAAGCTGCCAGGCGTAGGCCGGAAAACCGCTAATGTCATA
>DASWXL010000038.1:0-21696 GCA_036405495.1 Sphingobacteriaceae bacterium
AAAGGAAACTATAATACCACTCGCTTTTATCATATCTCCACCGACGAGGTTTATGGAACGCTGGGTGAAGATGGTATCTTCACGGAAGAGACACCCTATGATCCGCATAGCCCTTATTCGGCATCTAAGGCCAGCTCGGACCATTTTGTACGCGCTTACCAGGATACCTACGGTTTAAATACCGTCATTTCTAATTGCTCAAACAACTACGGGTCGTTCCATTTTCCCGAAAAGCTTATACCCTTATCGATCAACAATATTAAAAATAACAGGCCTATCCCGATCTATGGTAAAGGAGAAAACGTTCGCGACTGGCTGTGGGTTGAGGATCATGCAAGGGCGATCGACCTGATCTTCCACAACGCAAATACAGCCACGACCTACAATATCGGCGGGCATAACGAATGGAAAAATATCGATCTCATCCGTCTGTTATGCAGGATCATGGATACGAAGTTAGGGAGGAAACCCGGAACTTCTGAGAAGCTGATCACGTTCGTGACCGACAGAGCCGGCCATGACCTTCGCTATGCGATCGATTCTTCTAAACTCCAGCGCGAATTGGGATGGAAGCCCAGTCTGCAATTCGAGGAGGGACTGGAAAAGACAGTGGACTGGTATCTAAAAAATGAAGGCTGGTTGAATGATGTCACTTCAGGGAACTATCAGTCGTACTATCAGGAACAATATTCACATCGTTGATGCTGTTTAACTTTTTTAAATCAAAGCCGAAGGAGCCGGAGGTCAATTTTGGACCTCTCAGGGTCGATCTGCATTCGCACCTTATTCCCGGCATTGATGACGGGGCGCAGAATGTTCATGAATCTGTTGTGCTGGTCAGAAAAATGATGGATCTGGGTTTTGAAAAGATCATTGCCACCCCACATGTGATGGCGGATTTTTATCGGAATACTCCGGAGACGATAAACAGAGGCCTGGATCTTCTAAGAGAAGAGCTGGCGAAACAGCATATCGGGATCCAGGTGGAGGCAGCTGCGGAATATTATCTTGACGAAGCGTTTGAAGCCAAACTTTCTACAGAGAAGCTCCTTACGATCGGCGATAATTTCGTACTGTTCGAACTTTCATTTGTAAATTATCCGCAAAATCTATTTGACATTATCGAACAGATAAAAGACAAAGGCTACAAACCCATCTTAGCTCATCCGGAGCGTTACGGCTATCTGTTTGGCTCTATAGAAAATTATCAAAAGATTAAAGAAACCGGGTGTTACCTGCAGCTGAACACGATCTCGCTGGCTGGCTATTATGGCAAACCCTCTCAGCGCATGGCCCAGCAATTAGTGGATAACTATTTAGTTGATTTTATCGCAAGTGATATGCATCATCTAAAACACGCCGATGCGCTTAAACAAGCCTTGCATCAAACCTATGTCCAAAAGCTTATCACCGAATATCAGCTTCAGAACAGCCTGCTGATATAGTTTATTCGTAGCGAAGTGCTTCTACGGGATCAAGTCTGGAAGCCTTTAATGCCGGGTAAAGACCGGAGATCAGTCCGACCGCCACACACAGCGTCAATCCTAAGAAAGTCCAGCCCCACGGCATAAGAAACGACCCGCCCATAACCATGGAAAGGAGATTCCCGATCAATATTCCCAAAACAACACCGGTAATGCCGCCTAAAAGGCAAATAACGATCGCTTCTATCAGAAACTGGCGTCTTATCACAACCGGCTTGGCACCAATTGCTTTCCGGATGCCTATTTCTCTGGTACGCTCCGTTACCGACACCACCATAATATTCATCAACGCGATTGCCGCTCCGATAAGCGTTATTGCTCCGATGACAATACCACCAATACGTACGTATTTTAGGTTCTCAAGAAGGGTCTGGGCGATCGCGTCACTCTTCGTGATCTCAAAATTGTCCTCCTTTTGGGCATTTAGTCTTCGGATCTTTCTGAAGGCGGCCGTCGCTTCACCGATGGCAGGTTCCATCAGCTGAGGATCGGTGACCATGACCGATATAGTATAGGACGGATTGGTTATCGTCATGGTTTGCTTAGCCTTTAACAGTGGGACGACACAGGTTCTGTCACCGCCAAAGCCCGAGCTTGATCCTTTTTCTTCAAATAAGCCAATTACCTGGTAGCGGTCACTGCCTATGGTGATAAACCGATTAACAGGGTCGGTGTCTTTAAAGAGTTTTGTTTTAATTTCAGCGCCAATAATAACTACGCTTGATCCGAATTCAAGTTCGCGTTGTGAAAAGTTTCTGCCGGAGGCGAGTTTATAGCCGCCGGTTTGCAGGTAATTCTCGTCGGCTCCCAGAACTGAAATATTCGGATTCGTCTTTTCGTTGCCGTTTTTAACGGTGGCACCGCGTGATGAAAAGGTGTTGACTGATATAATGGCCGGAAAGTTAAAACGGTTTTTAAAATCCATGGCTTCATGGTATGTAATGGACTTAAACCGTTTTGGTGCCTGCCCGCCATCCCCAAAGCGAATGCCTAATCCCCGGTTACGGATCGTGAAAGAATTAGCCCCCATACTGGAGAAAGCTTCATTCATCTGATTTTTAATAGCTTCAATGGATGTAAGAATGCCCACAAGGGCGGTAATTCCGATTGCAATAATCAGGGCCGTCAAAAACGTTCTGAGCTTATTGCTTCTGATCGACTGAAAGGAAAGTTTAACGTTTTCGCTATAATCCATGGGAATAAATCAGACTAAAAATAAAAAAGTCCTGCTGGTTTGACAGCAGGACTTTGCAAAATGTTACAAACTAATTTCATACGGAGAAGGAAGTGCCGCAGCCACAGGTCTTAGAAGCGTTCGGATTGTTGAATACGAACCCCCGCGCATTTAACCCGTTCTGAAAATCGACTTCCATACCGGCTAAGTACAGCCCATGGGCTTTGTGCATATAGACCCGTATCCCATCAATGTTGAATTCCTGATCGCCTTCCTTTTTCTGGTCAAAACCCAGCACGTAGTTCATGCCGGCACAACCGCCGCCTTCCACTCCCACTCTCAGGCCGAAGTCATCTCCCAGCTCTTGCTGTTGAATTAACTTCCTGATCTCTTTTTTTGCTCCTTCTGTAAAACTTAAGGGAGCTGCCGGGCTAATAACGTCAGTATGCATATTTCTTGAAAAATGATTTACAAATATACGTGAAATTGCCCACTTTTGTTTACCTATGCCTCGCAACCGAACACTAACAACAATCTAATGGACGCTATTGCTTTTATATCAGACTTGCTGAAATATGTCCTGGCAGGGCTCATGGTAATTTTCTCTGCCTGGTACGTTATCAAGTCATATCTTGATAAAGCCCATGATTTCAAGCTGCTCGAGCTGCAGAAATCTACGCAATCGCACACCTTGCCCTTACGATTGCAGGCCTATGAACGGATCATTCTGTTTCTGGAACGGATAAACCCGGCCAATATGCTGGTTCGCCTGCACGTTTCGGGAATGACGGCCCGGGAAATGCACAACATCATTTTGTCGGACATCCGTAACGAATACCAGCACAATATTTCGCAGCAGCTTTATGTGAGTAATGCCTCCTGGGGTGTAGTGAAGAAAATGAAGGAAGACACCATTACGCTGATCAATAGTGCTGTACACAGCCTGCCAGAAAACGCTTCAGCGGTAGAATTAAGCAAAGCGATACTTAACCACCTCGCAGGTTTGGAAGAGGAAAATCCTTACGATACCGCTTTGACATACATCAAGCGTGATGTTCAGCAACTTTTTTGAGCAGCTTATGAGTGAGAAGAAATTTATAACCACTTCTGGTATTCAAATCAAGGAGGTTTATACACAACACAAGCCGGCAACAGAGCTTCCCGGAGAATTTCCTTTTACACGAGGGGTTCAAAAAGACATGTACCGCGGCAGGATCTGGACCATGCGGCAGTATGCCGGGTTCTCGACGGCGGAGGAGTCTAATAAAAGGTATCATTACCTGCTCGATCACGGAACAATGGGCCTTTCTGTGGCTTTTGATCTGCCAACTCAGATCGGTTACGACTCTGATCATGTGATGGCGGAAGGTGAAGTTGGAAAGGTTGGCGTGGCAATTGATTCGCTTCGCGATATGGAGATCCTGTTCGACGGGATAGAGTTGCAGAAGATCACTACGTCAATGACCATCAATGCGACGGCGTCCACTCTGCTGGCCATGTATATTGCGTTAGCGAAAAAGCAGGGTGCCGACGTCAAGAAGATATCCGGCACTATTCAGAACGATATTCTGAAGGAGTATGCTGCGAGAGGCACCTACATTTATCCACCCAAGCCCTCAATGCGGTTGATCACCGACATCTTTGAGTATTGCAGCAAAGAGGTGCCGAAATGGAATACGATATCTATTTCCGGATATCATATCCGGGAGGCCGGATCATCGGCGGTCCAGGAGCTTGCCTTCACGCTGGCAAACGGCAAGGCATACCTGAAAGCTGCGATCGACAAGGGGTTGGATATAAACGTTTTCGCGAAGCGTCTCTCTTTTTTCTTTAATTGCCACAATAATTTTTTTGAAGAGATCGCAAAGTTTCGCGCCGCCAGGAGGATGTGGTCTAAAATTGCAAAGGATCTCGGTGCCACGGATCCAAAAGCGCAGATGCTGCGTTTTCATACCCAAACGGGTGGGTCAACCCTTACGGCTCAGCAGCCCCTTAATAATGTGGTACGGGTGAGTAACCAGGCGATGGCTGCAGTACTCGGCGGTACGCAGTCTTTGCATACCAATGGCTACGATGAAGCGTTGTCGCTGCCAACGGAAGCCGCGGCGAAAATCGCACTTCGGACACAACAGATCATTGCATTTGAAAGCGGCGTGACAGATACAGTGGATCCGCTTGCCGGATCATATTTTGTTGAATCGTTAACTGATGAGGTAGAGGCTGCCGCATGGCAGTACATGGATAAGATCGATGCGATGGGAGGAGCAGTAAATGCTATTGAATCCGGATATATTCAACAGGAGATCGCTGACTCGGCATATGAGTATCAGAACGATCTGGAAAGGGGAGAGCGTGTGCTGGTTGGAGTGAATAAGTTCACCGCCCACGAGGAAATTCAGCCGGAAGTGTTTCGTGTTGATGATTCGATCAGGAAACTTCAGCTTGAGAAAATTCGGCAGGTAAAAGCTGCGCGGGACAATACAAAGGTAAGGCACGCGTTGAAGGAACTGACAGATGCGGCTAAGGATGGCAGAAACATGATGCCTTTTATATTGTCAGCGGTGGAAGAATACGCAACGTTAGGCGAGATCGCCGATACAATGCGAAAGGAGTTTGGCGAGTATTAGTGTAAACAATGAGCTATTCAATACAATCAAGGCTATCAATTTCGTTTGGCCTGCTGTCATTAACTTTTCTTGGTTTGGTAGCCTGCAGCCCACAACTTCATGTTGCGGAGATAACCGGCGCGCAGTATGTTATTTCCAAAGAACTTCCGCGTGACAGCACCATCACAGCTTTTCTTGCACCTTACAAAGCAAATATTGATTCGCAGATGAGTTCGGTTATCGCAACAGCCGGGCGTAAGATAGAGCGGAGGAAGCCTGAAGGGTTGCTAAACAATCTGGTCACTGATGCGATGGCTGATATTGCCAGACAGAATAACATAGGGTTTGATCTGGCCCATACGAATTACGAAGGATTGCGCAACCCGCTTCCTGAGGGGCCGATCAGGACATACAAGGTGTTCGAACTGATGCCTTTTGAAAGTTACCTTGTTGTGGTTAAGCTTGATGGCAAAGGCACGCAGGAGCTTTTTGATTACATGGCTGCTCTCGGTGGAGATCCGATCTCGGGCGCAAGTTTTAAAATCAAAGGTGATAAAGCCGTTGATGTTTTGATCGGAGGAAAGCCGTTGGATCCCTCCCGGACATACACGGTGCTCACAAGCGACTACATGGCTAACGGAGGCGATATGGCCACATTTTATCCAAAAGCTCTTGAACGAAAAGATACGCAGATCAAGCTACGTGATGCCATTCTGATGTATTTGAAACAACAAACAGAAGCCGGAAAGACAATAAATCCTCAGATCGATGGAAGAATTACAGTGGAATAGGAGACGATTTTTGAAGAATACGTTTGCCGGAACTGCTTTGATGGCTTTAGGCCTGAAGTCGGAAAGTTTGTATGCAAAAGACGATCATATTAAGTTAACGATCCTGCATACAAATGATACGCATAGCCGGATCGACCCGTTCCCAATGGACGATGTGAAGTATGGTGGTAAGGCAGGGGTAGCCCCCCGGGCTGCTTTGATCAATAGAATCCGGTCGGAAGAGAAAAATGTTTTGCTGTTCGATGCGGGCGACATTTTTCAGGGAACGCCTTATTTCAATTTCTATGGTGGCGAACTGGAACTGAAAATGATGAGCATGATGGCCTATGATGCTGCTACGATGGGTAATCATGATTTTGATAACGGGGTAGAGGGTTTCGTCAGGCAACTGCCTCATGCCAATTTCCCTTTTCTAACCGCCAACTATGATTTTTCAGATACTTTACTTCACAATAAAACCCGGCCATATAAAATTTTCAAAAAGGACGGACTAAAGGTCGGCGTATTCGGATTAGGAGTTGAGCTTACCGGGCTGGTTAATAAACAACAATACGGAAATACTATTTACCTGGATCCGGTTCAAAAGGCTTTGGAGATCGAGGGTTTACTGAAAAATGATCATAAATGCGATATGGTAATATGCATTTCGCATTTGGGATACAGATATAATTTTGACAAAGTTTCCGATGTTACTCTCGCTCAGCAGACAAAATTTATCGATCTGATAATCGGAGGTCATACGCACACGTTTTTACAGAAGCCTGAAGTGGTTAGAAACTTAAACGGCAAGGAAACCCTGATCAACCAGGTCGGCCTTTCGGGGATCAATTTAGGCCGGATCGACTTTGTTTTTGACAGGTCTAATTCAGCTAAAATAGGTTACACTTCTGCATTACAAGAGGTTAACGGATATTTTAAAATTTAATTTTTAAAGCTGATTTTTTTTTGAATATTCGATGTTCCGAAGGGCTCTCAAAATTTCCTTCAACAATAGTTGTAAATCAAAGTATTAGAAAATTGTATGGAAAGAACTTGTACTAATGTATGGACAAACTGTCTCCAGATAATTAAGGACAATATTCCGGCTCAGAGTTTCAAAACCTGGTTCGAGCCGATTAAGGCCCTGCGTCTGGAAGGGAATGTATTGACCATACAGGTGCCAAGTTTATTTTTTTACGAGTGGCTTGAAGAACACTATGTTGGTTTGTTACGTAAAACCGTGAAAAAGCAACTAGGTGAAGAAGGTCGCCTTGAATACAACATTGTAGTGGAAAAATCATCGAATAATAAGCCTTATACGCAGAATATGCCATCTAACGGTAACGGCTCTGATGCTAAAAGTCAGTCGATGCCGATGCCTGTTTCGCTCAATAAGGACATCAAGAACCCGTTTGTTATTCCGGGGTTGAAGAAATTGCAGGTAGATCCGCAGCTTAATCCGAACTACAGCTTTGAGAATTTTATTGAAGGCGACTGTAATCGTCTGGCCCGATCTGCTGGTTTTGCTGTTGCCGGAAAACCGGGAGGAACATCGTTCAATCCGCTGATGATCTACGGTGGAGTTGGACTAGGTAAAACTCACCTGGCTCAGGCGATCGGGAATGAAATTAAGCGGAGCATGCCTGATAAGCTGGTGATCTATGTGTCGTGTGAAAAATTCTGCCAGCAGTTTGTTGATTCCCTAAAGAACAATACCATCAACGATTTCGTGAACTTTTACCAGGCAATGGATGTGATCATTATGGATGATGTTCACAACTTTGCCGGAAAAGAAAAAACACAGGATATATTCTTCCATATTTTCAACCACCTTCACCAATCGGGGAAACAGCTGATCATCACTTCTGATAAGGCTCCAAAGGATCTTTCGGGCCTTGAGGAACGCTTGCTAAGCCGTTTCAAGTGGGGGCTGTCAGCTGATCTGCAGGTGCCTGATCTGGAAACCCGGATGGCGATCCTGAAGAAAAAAATGTATACCGACGGCATTGAGCTTCCCGGTGAGGTGATCGAGTACGTGGCCCACAATATTGACAATAATGTGCGTGAGCTGGAAGGAGCGATGGTTTCATTGCTGGCTCAGTCTACTTTGAACAGGAAAGAGATCGATCTTGGACTTGCAAAATCAATGCTGAAAAACTTCATTCAGAATTCTTCAAAAGAAATTTCCATGGAGTATATTCAGAAGCTGGTTTGTGAGTATTTTGAAGTGCCGGTTGATATGGTGAAGTCAAAAACCCGGAAGCGGGAGATTGTTCAGGCTCGTCAGATCTCGATGTACCTTGCAAAAAGCCATACCAAAACATCCCTTAAGTCGATCGGCCAGTTTTTTGGAGGGCGCGATCACTCGACCGTTATATATGCCTGCCAGACGGTGGAGGATCTGATTGACACGGATAAGAAATTTAAAGGTTACGTTGCCGACATTCAGAAGAAATTGAAAATGAGCTGATCATTTTGCGGTCATCTCTAAGGGTAAAGAAATAATCCCGTTACGAATTAATTTTCTAACGGGATTTTTTTGTAGGTTCATTTCATGAAACAGATCCTGTCCACACTCACCTTGATCGCCTTTACAACTGTTGCGTTTGCTCAAGGTAAGAGTTTTGAAACTGATGCCATCAGAAAAGTAATCACAACGATGTTCGACGGAATGCGGAAAGGCGACAGCACGATGGTAAAATCTGCTTTTGCGCCTGGAGTTGTGATGCAGACGATTGTTTCCAGAGATGGAATCACACGAGTTCGAACCGACAGCGCACAAGGGTTTTTGAAAGCTGTTGGAACGCCGCATACCGAAGTTTGGGATGAACGGGTCACCTTTGATCAGATATCCGTTGATGCCAGTCTTGCCAGCGTGTGGACGAGCTACAAATTTTATTTAGGGGATAAGTTCAGCCACTGCGGCGTTAACTCTTTTCAACTGGTAAAACTAAACGAAGGCTGGAAGATCATTCACCTGATCGATACCCGGCGTAAAGAAGACTGTAATTAAGTCGTTTCGCTTAGTTTATTCATTGCATAAAACAATGCACTGGTATGCAATGCCTGCTGAAATTCATTGTTCAGCAGCATTTGCTTCAATTGTTGGAGGGGTACCAGTTCTACAACGATCTCTTCCCGGCTATCCAGGACCTGTTCCTGAACCTTTTTTCCACCTGTTGCAAAAAAGGAAAACGTTTTATTTTTTGCAGTAGACGGATTTGCATACAAAGTTGCCAGCGGCTCGATGTTTTGAAAGGCGTAACCGGTTTCTTCCAGTAATTCCCGTTTGATGGCGTCTTCCGCTGTTTCGCCAGGGTCTATGCAACCTCCCGGGATCTCGGTAATTACTTCTTCTGCTGCATGGCGATATTGCTTAATGATAATTGCCTCGTTATTTTCTGTAAAAGCCACCGCGTTTACCCAGTCGGAATATTCCAAAACGTAATAATCATCTATCAAGGTTCCGTCAGGCATTCTGCACGTATCAACCCGTAGTGTTGCCCATTTTTCTTTTACCAGGTATTCAGACGAAACCTTTTCCCACTTTAGCTCATTCATGCGTCTTGAATTAAGAATTTCTTGATCCGAACCTGCCTGTTTAGATTCTCCAGCGATTGCCTATGGAATTCCCGTTCGAGAATTGAAAAAATAACGAGTACTTTTCTAAGGATGCTTTTTGTTTGCTCATTATCCTCAAACGGGTGAACTGCCTCAAACATGAACCGGGCCAGTTGATCAAGTTTCTCCGCAGGCAGATCTTGCGCTAATATCTGTTTTTCAAATTCGGGCTCCGGCAAGTCAGGCAGATGTTGGAAGTCAAAGCCGAAGGCTTCCCCGATAGTTTCTTTAGTTAACTTTTCCGCTTCCAGGTACTTGCCATCTTTCTTTAAGCCCATGATCCGGGCGAGCACTTCAGCAAGTTTTTGAATTTCAGCCTGTAAAAAGTCTCTCCGTAACATCACCAGCTTCCACTTGCGCCGCCGCCGCCGAAGCTGCCGCCACCAAAACCACCAAATCCACCTCCACCCGAGCCGCCGAATCCGCCACCGCCGGAAAAGCCACCCCATCCCCCGCGGCTACGGCCCATTCCTGAACCCATTAACATCCACCAGAACGGACTGGCTGCACCCCGCCCGCTGATCACCGTGCCGCCGCCTCCGCCACGCCGTGATATGAAAACGATAATCAAGATTACGATGATAATAATAAATCCTACGCCGCTACCTTTGCCTTTCTGCTTGCGTGGCGCATCATTTTTATATTCCCCTTTGGTATAAGAAATGATCGCATCTGTGCCCTGGTTCAAGCCCTGATAATAATCGCCCTGACGAAAATACGGCGTGATCTCATTTGTAATGATCCGTTTTGAGATCGCATCGGGTAATGCGCCCTCAACGCCATACCCGGTTTGGATGGTTACTTTTCTGTCGCCTAGTGAGGCCAGAACCAGTACGCCGTTATTTTTGCCTTGGCGGCCAATGCCCCAGGTTTCAGCTAATCTTACCGCATAGTCGGCCACATCATATCCTTCTAAAGAATTAATGATCACGACGGCTATTTGTGTGCTGCTACTGTCATCAAAAGCAACCAGCTTTTGTTCGAGTGCCGCTACTTCATTGGCAGACAGTGTATTTGTATAGTCGTTAACCAGTTGATTCGGTTTCTCTGGAAAGTTCTGAGAGAAACCAGACAGAAAAGCCAACGATAGAAAAAGTAAAAGGAGTGTTTTTTTGACGGTCATTATTTGCGGGTTATGTGCCGGTTTATTTTTTATTTCCGAACACAATGTGATCAGGAAGCTCATTAATATCGTCATCCTGATAAGGAAAAAAGGCTTTAAGTTGCTCTCCGGCCAGCCTTATGCCGGTAATTATGCCTTCGGCCAGCTTTCCTTGCTTAAATTGTTCAAGCATGGCATCTTTTGTACTTTCCCAAAAATTTGCGGGAACGGCTTTATTAATGCCGGCGTCGCCGATGATGGCAAACTGATGATCTTCAACGGCGATATAGATCAGCACGCCGGTTCGCAGGGCGGTTTTGTCCATGCCCAGTTCATTGAAATAGTTTGCCGCCCGGTCCAGGACCGGTTCTTTGCACGATTTTTCTACACAAATACGTATTTCGCCTGAAGTGAAACGTTCAGCAGCCTCCACAGCATCCTGGATCTGGTCGAGTTCCTTTTCGTTGAAGATAGCCATTTTAAAATTCTACTGTAGGCGCTTTCTGTGCACCGGCTTCAGCCTGGAAATAACCTTTTTTCTCGAACCCGAATAGTCCGGCGGTCAGATTGTTGGGAAACGTACGGATTTTAGAATTATATTCCTGAGTGACCTGATTGAACTTTTGTCTTTCTACGGTAATGCGATTCTCAGTGCCCTCTAACTGAGCCTGTAACTCCTGGAAATTGGCGTTTGCTTTAAGCTGCGGGTAATTCTCGGTAACCATCAGTAACCGGCCGATAGCTGAACTCAGTTCGCCCTGAGCAGACTGGAACTTCTGGATGTTTTCCGGTGTAAGCTGATCCGGATTAACCGTTATCTGCGTTGCTTTTGCGCGCGCTTCAATTACCTGGGTTAACGTTTCTTTTTCGAAATCCGCTGCACCTTTTACCGTGTTCACGAGGTTTGGAATAAGATCCGCCCGGCGCTGATAGACGTTCTCCACCTGTCCCCATTGCGCCTGCACCTGCTCGTCGAGCTTAACCATGGAGTTATAGCCGCATGAACTAACGGATACCATCGCTAATAATATAAGACAACCGTAAATGATTTTTTTCATAACATCTTTTTAATTAATAGCAGAAAACAATTTTCATACCGATGATAAAATTAAACGGAATATTTCAGATTTCAGTCATTCATCGCCTGTTTGTGCTGCGATTAGTGATGCACGCACTGTGAAATCACTTCACAATTTCTGTGGGGAATATCACATTATACGGGTACGTAATGCGTCTGGCATTGTCTTTAATATGATGATAGTCATAAACAAGACGCGGACGGGAAGATGCTGTTTAATTCATTACATTTTGTCGCTTTCTTCATATTAGTAACCACCCTATACTTCCTACTGGAGGATAAACACAGATGGAAGCTCCTGCTAATCAGCAGCTGCTATTTCTACATGACCTTCGTGCCGGTCTACATCCTGATCCTGGGCTTCACCATTGTGGTGGATTACTTTGCCGGAATTCTTATAGAGCAGACGCCGGGAAAAAGAAAGCGGCTGTACCTTATACTTAGCATAATAGCCAATGTTGGAGTACTGGCCGTTTTCAAGTATTATAATTTCCTCAATGATAATCTTACCTATCTTCTTGGATCGTTCGGTTTTCAGAACGATGTGCCATACCTTTCTATATTGTTGCCGATCGGCCTGTCATTTCACACCTTCCAGGCCATGAGTTATACTATTGAGGTATACCGTGGTAACCAAAAAGCCGAGCGTCATTTCGGAATATATTCTTTGTATGTAATGTTTTATCCGCAGTTGGTGGCCGGGCCTATTGAGCGGCCACAGAATATGCTGCCTCAGTTTCATGCGAAGCACCGTTTTGATTACGCTGAAGTTGTAAAAGGGCTTCAGTTAATGTTATGGGGATTATTCAAAAAAGTTGTAATTGCCGACCGGCTTGCCATTTACGTTGACGCCGTTTATGATAATCCCGGGCAGCATAGCAGTATCACATTGATCGTCGCGACCATATTTTTTGCCTTCCAGATCTACTGCGATTTTTCCGGCTACTCCGACATCGCTTTGGGCGCAGCCCGGGTAATGGGATATAAGTTGATGCTGAACTTCCGGCGCCCTTACCTGGCGACCTCCATCAGAGAGTTCTGGTCGCGCTGGCATATTTCACTATCTACCTGGTTTCGCGACTATGTTTATGTGCCGCTCGGCGGTAACCGGGTTCCAATTCCGCGATGGTACCTTAACCTCTTTATTGTGTTTATGGTCAGCGGGCTCTGGCATGGAGCAAGCTGGACATTTATAATCTGGGGTGCCCTTCATGGCCTGTATCAAATTTTTGGCATCGCCTTCAAAGGCGTCAGCAATACTAAGATCTTAGGATCTGCGGTGCTTTCCAACCTGTTGCACGGAATGATAACCTTTGTCCTGGTGTGCTTTGCGTGGATATTCTTCAGGGCAAACCACGTTGACGATGCGCTGCAGATCGCCGGAAGCATCCTGACGCTAAAAGCCGGCAGTTTATTTTTTGGAAGTATCGCCGGTTTCGCGTACTCAGTATTATGGATCCTCTTTTTACTGCTCGTTGAATATACTCAGGAACACTACAGCGAAAAGATCAAGGTATTTGCTAATCCGGCGAAAGCGGTCCGGTACGCAGGTTATGTTACACTTATTGTGCTGATGCTGCTTTTTGGAGTGTTCAACGGTGGACAATTTATTTATTTTCAGTTCTAGAGATGAAGAAGGGTGGCATTTTAATTAAGAATCTGGTATTGCTTTTCGCAATTGTTTTCGTGCTGGACAGAGTTTTTGGCAGCATCCTGGAGTATTATTTCAAAAAAGAAACGACAGGTGATAATGCGAAGACACGGCATGCATTGACAGCCGTAAAGGAGGATATTGTGATCTTTGGCAGTTCTCGCGCGGCCCATCATTATGTGCCTGAAGAACTTGAGGCAGCAACTGGCCTTACCTGCTTTAATGCGGGGCGAGACGGTATGAAAATGACCTATTACAAGCTTTTGCTGGATGCGATCCTTAGCTACCATAAGCCTCGGGTCATCATTCTCGACCTTAACTATAATGATCTCGTTAAAGAGGCGCGAAAAGATGATGCATTGATCGCGGGTATCTTACCCTATATCGATAACAAAATCGTTAATGACTTTGTATTTGAACACGAGCCTCTAGAAGGCTGGAAAGCGCGCATTTCCAAGTTATACCAGTTCAACTCAAAGCCCGCAACTATTTTACATCATAATATGGGTCTGGGTAGCGAACACTTTGACGGATACGAGCCTCTCAATGGAAGTAAACTGGAAGAAGGATACAGAGTTCATGTGAACACCTCGCGCTACACGGAGGATGCGGAGCTGGTTGGAAGATTTGAAGAGTTCGTGAGTACGGTAAAAGGGAAGGGAATCGAGTTGTACATCGTTTACTCACCTACCCTGATGCAAATGAAATATGACTATCTGAGTACGCCCAAGCGGATCAGTGAAAAATATGGAGTTCCGCTATTAAACTATTCGCAATTCTATACACTTAAAGAAAAGCATCTTTTTTACGACAAAACACACATGAATAACGAAGGCGCCAAGCAGTTCACTCACGAAATATTAGGCCGGCTGGTGGATACAAGAACGCCGAAGATAGCCGAGCCGCGGCGACTGAAGGTCATAAAGCCAATCTCTTTACGGATAGAATAGTATCCTTCGTGCCACCAGTGACGAGTTGACCAGAGTTCCCGTCTTTGATAATTTCACGTTAAGGCGACCCAATCTCATAACGATCACGGCCGTCTCATCGATAATTTACGTTTACCGATTGATGCTTTCTGCCAATTGGCCCCTTTCAATATCAGTTGCCAACGGTTACATGGCTCCAAAAGCCCACCCTGTTCAGGCTTTCGTTAATTTAACGATTCTCCTGAGCTGACAGTCCCCCGGGTTTTTGTGCAACAATGAGCAAACTGTGGTGCGTGCTTCACAAAATGATAAGGGCGACAAACAAAGTCGGGGGCTGGTAAATTAAACTACTGCCAGTGTTACCGGCCTCACGATGATTGCCTATGTTATTTAACTCTTTACACTTTGTTGCTTTTTTCTTAGTTGTTTCTTCCTTGTATTTTATGCTTGAGCATAAGCATCGGTGGAAGTTGCTTCTCTTTAGCAGTTGCTATTTCTACATGACATTTGTACCGGTCTATATTCTGATACTGGGCTTTACGATTGTTGTCGATTATTTCGCAGGGATCTTAATTGAAAGGACTGAGGGTAAGAAAAGGAAGCTGTACCTGGTTCTGAGCCTTGTAGCGAACATCGGCGTTCTGGCGATTTTTAAGTATTACAACTTTTTAAATGACAACCTTACCTATCTCCTGGGCAGCTTCGGATATGAGAACCAGGTGCCATATCTGTCGATCCTTCTGCCTATAGGATTATCCTTTCATACTTTCCAGGCCATGAGCTATACCATCGAGGTGTATCGGGGTAACCAAAAAGCTGAAAGGCATTTTGGGATCTATTCCTTGTATGTGATGTTTTACCCGCAACTGGTGGCAGGGCCTATTGAGCGGCCCCAGAACATCCTTCATCAGTTCTATAAAAAACAGCGGTTCAATTATAGTAATGTTGTTTCCGGTCTGCGGCAAATGTTGTGGGGGCTTTTCAAAAAGGTAGTTATCGCCGACCGTTTGGCCATTTATGTGGATTCTGTCTATAATAATGTGGGTGAACACAGCGGAATGACTATGATCGTTGCAACGGTGTGCTTTGCGTTCCAGATATACTGTGATTTTTCGGGATATTCAGACATCGCTTTAGGGGCTGCCCGGGTAATGGGTTTTAACCTGATGGAGAATTTCCGCCGGCCGTACCTGGCTACATCGATCAGGGAATTTTGGTCGCGCTGGCATATTTCGCTCTCCACCTGGTTTCGTGATTATGTATATATCCCGTTAGGAGGTAACCGGGTTTCTATACCCAAATGGTATCTGAACTTATTTCTCGTATTCATGATCAGCGGTTTATGGCACGGTGCGAGCTGGACCTTTATTATCTGGGGCGCCCTTCATGGCATATACCAGATCTTTGGTATTCTGCTTAAGGATGTAAATAGCAGGAAGATCTTTGCATCATCCTACGTGACAAATATCATTCACGGCCTGATAACCTTCGCACTGGTATGTTTTGCATGGATATTTTTCAGAGCGAATAATGTCAGCGATGCCCTGCTTATCTGCCAGGGAATCCTGACGCTAAAGGCAGGAGCACTTTTTACAGGTGGTCTGCTCTATGCGGTTTTCTGGATGATCGTCTTAATGATGATCGAATATATCCAGGAGCACTACGACGAAATCAAAGTTCTCGCAAATCCGGTAAAGGCAATACGCTACGCCGGATATGCTACGCTTATTGCGTTAATATTACTCTTTGGCGTTTTTAACGGCGGTCAGTTTATTTATTTCCAATTTTGAAAGGACTCTAATGAAAAAGGTATTAAAACTATTCAGGAATCTTCTATTGCTTGCAGGTATCGTTTTTCTTGCCGACAGGGGAATAGGTTACGGCTTGCAATACTTCTATGAAAACGAAAGGCAGGGCGATAATTCAAAGACAAGCTATGCGCTGACCCGGAAAGTGAAAGAAGATGTATTGATCTTCGGGAGCTCGCGGGCAGCGCACCATTATGTTTCGGATATTATTCAGGAATCTACCGGTCTTTCCTGTTATAATGTTGGGCGCGATGGTATGAAGCTTTCTTACTATTATGTATTGTTAAAGTCGATTTTAAGTTATCACAAACCGAAAGCGATCATCCTGGACCTGAATCATGACGATTTCATTCTTGAAGAAAAATACCGCGACAAAATGGTCTCGGCGCTCCTTCCGTATATCGACCGAAGCAAGGCTGTACGAGAATATTTAGCGGATGAAGCGCCCCTTGAAAGCTGGAAAGCTCGTTTTTCATATCTGTATCGGTATAACTCGGTACCGTCTTCCTTACTAATGAACCACATCGGGATGGGGCAAAAGCATATACTAGGCTATGAGCCATTAAAGCAGAGCAAGATCCGCGGGGATTTTAAGGTTCAGATGGTTGATAATGAAGAATACCGGGAGGATCCGGCGTTGGTGAGGGAATTCGACGCTTTTGTAAAAGCAGTCAGAGATCAGGGAATCGAGTTATACGTGGTCTATTCACCGAGTCTGAGACGGGTGAAGTACGACTGTATTAATACCGCCAACACTGTTCTGGCTTCTTACAATATGCGGCTTTTCGATTATTCGCAATATTTCACTTCAAATGAGAAGCAGTTCTTTTATGATGAAACGCACATGAATAATTCCGGCGCTGAGCGGTTTACGAAGGCATTTATGCAATCTATAAAAGTACGTAAAAATGCGGGCGAAAATAAGACGGACGAACCAGCCTTTGTTCAAGTGGAGTATTCCGTTAGATGATTTTGTTATTTTTGTATCCATCCGGGATAAGAACCCGGCAAATCAATGTTATCAGAAACAGAAATTGTCCTTCTTCCGGAAAATGCCGGTGATCCTGAATTAATTAAGCAGGAGATCTCCCGCGTCCTCAAAATAAACTTACAGCGCATCAGGTATGTCAGGATCGTTAAACGCTCGATTGACGCGCGCGGCCGGAAGGTGGTATTCAGGCTGAAAGTAAAGGCATATGTTGATGAAGAACCGGTTCCTGAAGCCTTTTCGGTAAAATACCCGAACGTTTCTGAAAGCAAAGCAGTTTTGATCGTCGGAGCTGGTCCGGCGGGCCTTTTTGCTGCCCTTCGGTGTATTGAGAACGGCTTAAAGCCGATCATTTTGGAACGTGGAAAAGATGTTAAGCAGCGCAGGCGCGATCTGGCAGCTATTAACAGGCAGGGCGAAATTAATCCCGAGTCGAATTATTGCTTTGGAGAAGGGGGCGCCGGAACCTATTCTGACGGAAAATTGTATACCCGGTCAAACAAGCGGGGCGACATTAATTATGTGCTGAAAGCCTTCGTTGCCCATGGCGCTTCGGAAGATATTCTGATTGATGCGCGGCCCCATATCGGCACGAATAAACTTCCGCATATCATCACTTCGGTTCGTAACAGCATTCTGGAGGCCGGAGGAGAGGTGATATTTGATACCAAGGTTTCCGACTTTATCATTGAGGGTGGTAAGATGATCGGAGTAAAAACGGCAAATGGCGGGATCTTTCGGGCCGAAGCCGTGATCCTGGCTACCGGACACTCGGCGAGGGATATATTTTACTTGTTGCACAGACAGGGGGTCCTGATAGAGGCCAAGCCATTTGCGCTGGGCGTCAGGATCGAACATCCTCAGCAAATCATCGATCAGGCACAATATCACTGTCCGGTACGCAGTCCGTGGCTTCCGCCTTCGTACTATAGTTTGGTTGAGCAGGTGGATGATCGGGGAGTTTTTTCATTTTGCATGTGTCCGGGCGGTATAATTGCCCCTTGCTCAACCGACGCCAATGAGATCGTCGTGAACGGCTGGTCGCCGTCAAAACGCAATAACCCGTTCGCCAACTCAGGAACCGTGGTGCAGATCAATTTGAATGATATTAAAGCCGACGATGGAGATCCCTTCAAGCTTTTAGATCTACAGGCCGAAGTTGAAAGGAAAGCTTATCAGCTGGGTGGCGGCAACCTGGTTGCTCCCGGTCAGCGGATGGTTGATTTTGTTGAAGGAAAACTGTCGGCAGATCTTCCTAAGAACTCCTATTTGCCCGGAACAACAAGCGCTGATCTTACAGAGGTCCTTCCCGAGATTGTTTCGCGCAGGTTGAAGAAAGCTCTGCCTGCCTTTGGTAAAAAGATGAAAGGATATTTTACGAATGAAGCTATCCTGGTCGGGGTGGAGTCGCGAACTTCTTCTCCGGTGAGAATTCCCAGGGACCGTGAAACGTTGCAGCATCCGCAGATATCCGGCCTGTTTCCTTGCGGTGAAGGCGCCGGCTATGCTGGTGGCATAGTTTCTGCAGCTATTGACGGTATAAATTGTGCAGATGCAGCATTAAAAGCCATCGCTTGAAATGAAGAAGAAAACATTGGTATTAGGTGCAACCCCGGATCCGAGCCGGTATGCAAATCTTGCGGCTAACAAGCTGGTGCGCTATGGTCATCCTATTGTTAACGTAGGCATGAAAGCTGGCGAAGCAGCGGGAGTTCCCATTGAGAAGCCAGGAACGATCCATTCCGATATTGACACGATCACCTTATATGTGGGCCCGCGGAACCAGGAAAGCCTGTATGATTATATATTAAATACCAATCCCAAACGAATAATTTTCAACCCCGGAACCGAAAACTATCATCTGGAAAAGCTGGCAGAAGAAAAGGGGATAGAATGCATGGAGGCTTGCACGCTCGTGATGCTTTCGATCGGCGACTATTGAAGGTCTTTAAAATCCTTTAAGATCCTTTGCTCCTTAGGATAATAGTTGTTGATTCGGTTCGGTAATATTTTTGCCCAGCCTAATGCCTGATTATTATAACACATCAGCGTCCAACCGTTGAAATCGCTGTTTAGTTTTAGTTCATCTTTCCTTAGATACGCCCACGCTTCTTCTTTTGAAAGATTCGTTTTATGAATTGCAGGATGAAGAATTAAGCTCAATGCAAGTTCATGGTCAGGTACGAGGTCCTTACCGGCGATTCTTCCAACGCGCGTTCCCGATTTCTTTAAGTAAAGACTGGTTTGTAATATTTTAAAGTCGCCAATTGCCGTTTCAGGGATCGCGAAAAGATCTTGGTTGTACTTGATAAAGGCAAGGCCTTCGCGGTTTACCCATTTAAAAATGATTTCTTCTTCTTTTTTTGCCGGAGACTCGGGTCTTTGTTTGCTTTTAACTTCTGACACTGTTCCCTCGTTCTTTCTGAAGCAGCAGACGAAGAATCCTTCACCCTTAACTTTGTGAGGGTAGAACCTGTAACCAGGCGCGCCATGCTTTGAAGATCGGGTCTCTGCTATACCCCAGTCCGGAGCTATCGGTATCTTTAACGGTGTGGCATCAAAATGGTCACATAGCCAGTCGGCAATGTCCTCGTTTTCTTCCCGCGAGTAAGAGCAGGTAGAATAGATAAGTAAACCGTCATTTTGGAGGGCTGAATAGGAATCGGCCAGGATCCGCTGCTGTCGCTGACTGCAGAGCATAACGGCGCTTTCTGACCATTCGTTTATTGCCCCCGGGTCTTTTCGAAACATTCCCGAGCCCGAACACGGCGCGTCGACAACCATAATATTAAAGTAGCCGTTTAAACGACTGAAGTCCTTTGGGTCATTATTGGTAACGAAAACGTTGGATACGCCCCATTTCGTTAGATTATCCGTCAGAGCCGGGACGCGGGATTTTATGATCTCATTTGAAACAAGAATGCTCTCCTGATTAATTAATGAACTGATCAAGGTGCTTTTGCCGCCTGGCGAGGCGCAAAGGTCGAGTATTTTCATGCTCTTCCCGAGGTTACCTTCGCTTTTCAGAATGTGATGCAGGAACATTGAAGAAGCTTCCTGTACATAGTAGCATCCGGCATGAAAATAGGGATCGGCAATAAAAGAGGGTCTTTGATCCAGGTATCTTCCCTGAGGGCACCAGGGCACCTGCTCATTTTTGGAAAAAACATTTGGTTCCTTATAAGGATTGATTCGGACGGAGGTTACCTGATCGCCTGTCTCATGAGTTTTGAAAAAGGCTTCTTCTTCAAACTGAAACTCGTTTCTGAGGGACCTGATAAGGGCCGTAGGTACAATGGTACTCATTTCTTCAAAGGTACGATTAGTCAGATTTGCTCAGGCATACGACCAGTAATTTTTAGTTCCTGCAATACGACCTTTTTCTACTGCACGTCACTATATCGTTATCGCGCCACAACGCAAGTGGCGTATCAAGATGTGACATATTATTCCTTGTTTAGTTCTCGTTCGTACCTGGTTGCTCCTTGTTTGGTTTTAAAACCACCTGGAGGCCCTTTTAGCCGAAGAAGAACTGAACGAGAACCGGACATCCGGTATTCTGAAGCGGTTTAAGTTTTAGAAGTTTTTACGGCGAGGCAGGGCGCTTTTCTTCATGCTGTATTTTGGCCGCCTCGGCGGCAATGAAAATTAATTGATTGATTTTCATTGTTGTGTCTTGTTTTGCCATATTTATTTTGCCATACCCTTGCACGGAATGGAAAAAGATTCTACTTTTGCACTCCCAATCGCGAGGATCGGGGGATGATTGAAGAGCCGGGGAGTGACAGTTGATTTGAGTGTTATGCTCGGTCAGGGCTTCCGAAAGTTTTTTCAAATAAATTTTGGAGAAGTAAAAAAGGTTCTTACCTTTGCAGTCCCAAACGAAACGGGAAAACAAAAACAACCGGAAGGCGCAAGGCCGGAGGGGTATTTAAAATGAGAAAGTCAACCGGAGGGATACTCAAATCCGCCGGACGATATATAGCCGAACCGTGAAGGGGAGGCGGAAAAGTTCTTTAAAGAAATGTCATGTAGTATAACGAGTAATTAGATAGAACTCGTTTTTATTTAAGCATAGTCAATTCCAATAAACAGACAGAATAATAATTTGACTGTTGAAAAACAGTCAGGAAACAAACATTCATTACAATGGAGAGTTTGATCCTGGCTCAGGATGAACGCTAGCGGCAGGCCTAATACATGCAAGTCGAACGAGATTGAGGACTTCGGTCTTCATGACAGTGGCGCACGGGTGCGTAACGCGTATGCAACCTACCTTAATCAGGGGGATAGCCTCTCGAAAGAGAGATTAACACCGCATAAAATCACAGTCCGGCATCGGACAATGATCAAATATTTATAGGATTAAGATGGGCATGCGTGACATTAGTTAGTTGGTGAGGTAACGGCTCACCAAGACGACGATGTCTAGGGGATCTGAGAGGATGACCCCCCACACTGGTACTGAGACACGGACCAGACTCC
>DASWXL010000039.1:0-8233 GCA_036405495.1 Sphingobacteriaceae bacterium
GCGCGGTTGTTTCAGCCGTCGTGATCGGCTTGACGCTCTCTATTCTTGACCGTCCTACGCCTGCCCTGGCCGCACAGGGCATTCAGCATGCCATCGGTACGGACCTTTATCCGGCACCTCAGGGAACGCTGATGGCTACCCTGATCAAAGGCCTGCTTTCCTTTAATCTCGACTGGCAGTTCGTCCTGGTAGGCGTATTCCTCGCTTTGACAATGGAGTTGTGCGGGGTAAAATCGCTGTCATTCGCGGTAGGCGCCTATTTACCATTATCAACAACCCTTCCCATTTTTGTCGGCGGCGCCATAAAAGGTCTGGTCGACTGGAGAGCAAAGAAGAAAAATGAACAGAAAGAAGACGACGAACTAGGTAAAGGAAGCTTATTTGCGACAGGGCTGGTTGCCGGAGGCGCCTTAATGGGTGTGATCTATGCATTCCTTCAAGCTTTTGAAACTACCGCAACACCCGTAAATAACCTCAGTATAGAACAATCGCTCAATTCATCGCTTGGCGCAGACGGGTACGCGTTACTTGGCGTAGCCTTCTTCGCTTTAATGGGTTTTGTACTTTATAGAATAGGCGTTTCCAAATCAAAAGATATATAGCACAGGTAAAAAAAAACGTCCGGATAAGAGGCAGCATCGTGAAAAAATGCTGCCTTTTTTTACGCCATTCGCCCGGCTATTTTGTAGATTCATATAGAGCATAATTTATTCCACCAGGGAGGCAACCAATTTGCCGGTGTCCGCGTGTTTAACAAAAAGTTGAATACTCATAAAGATCGTGTGATAAGTAAATCTGACGATAAGCTCATAAAGCAACTGATCCAGGGATGTTTGAAAAAGCGCCTTGACGATCAGTACAAGCTGTACAAGCACTTCTACAGCTATGCCCTGAGCATTTGTCTCCGCTATGCGGGAAACAAATATGAAGCAGCAGATATACTGAATGACGGATTCATGAAAGCGTTTACCAATCTATCTAAATACGACGATTGTAAACCCTTTCACTTATGGCTAAGGCGGATCATGATGAACACAGCAATTGATTACTATCGGTCCAATTTAAAATACAGGAACACCTATGACCTGGATGCAGCCGAAAGTATACGGGATAATGGTTCGATAGAACATAAGCTAGACTATGAGGATCTGCTCAAGCTGGTGCAACAGCTTCCCCCTTCTTATCGCACCGTTTTCAACCTTTTCGCGATCGATGGATATAGTCATGAAGAAATTGCACTACAGCTTGGTATAACCATCGGAGCATCAAAATCCAACCTGTTCAAAGCGCGGCAAAAACTGCAGCAGGCTTTAAAACGACAAGGCGGCGTGGAGAAACATTCATCCGGTCATTTAAAAGTAGTATCACTCAATCAGTATCCTGCCGAAAATGTCAGGTTCAATACGGGAATGGAGTTATGAGCAATATAAGAGGTAAAGAATTAGATACGTTTTTCAGGCAACGGCTTTCTGAAAAAGAGCATTCTTTCGAAGAGGACCATTGGCTGGCACTGGAACAGCGCCTCAAAAAAGACAAACAAAAACGCCTTGTGGGTCTTTTAATCTCTATCGGTGCAGCAGCAATGCTGATCGTTGCGTTCTCCGTATTCCTTTTACGCAACGCTCCGGAGCAGCAGCCTTTGACCGATAAGCTGGCCGATAAAGCGAATGCTACCCGACATAACCGGCCACAGGAAACAGCGGTGAACAAAAGCAACGTGGCCGCCGGATCGGCAAACAAATCCCCGATTCGCGACGTAACGATGAGTCCGGATACAAAAGACTTTGCCGTTTCCAAACGGGAGGTAGCCGGCAATCGATCGCGATCCTACACTACTTCGTTGCCTGACGGTAACGGCAGATTTTCTTTTCCCGAAGACCTGATCGTGAGTACTGCGAAATCCGCGGATCCAGGAATTCAGCAAAAAAGCTTTCCCTCTGCGTACCCCTTAATTTTCGCTGCCCGCACAAAAAACGTGTCGGACATCCACAGCGCGGATCAGAAAAAAGATCGGAAGGCGGAATTTAAACCGACGCTAAGCATCAGTGTTTTTGCCGGGCCGGATATCAACGGCGTTAACAACCTGAAAAACAATGATGGCGGAATAAGCGGAGGAATAGCCCTTACTTACACTGTTCATCGAAAATGGAGCGTTTCGGTTGGCGCCGCATACGCTAAAAAGCTGTACAGCACAGATTTCGTCAATTACAGACCTGCAACTACATACAGGTTCCCTATTGATCCAAGTATTGTAGATGCTGACTGCAGGGTGCTCGACATTCCCCTGAACGTCAACTATACGGCATGGAGCCGGAAGGATCAGGCCGTTCAGCTCTCGGCTGGGCTTTCGTCTTACTTTATGCTAAAAGAAGACTATCATTTTGAGTATCGGGACCCGGCAACTAAAGGTCCGACTTATTACGAAACGAAAAACAAGAACAGGCACTACCTCGGCGTAGTGAACCTCGGCGTTGGATATAAAAAGCACCTGTCTGAAAATATAAGCGTTGGAGTCTCACCATTCATTAAGCTGCCTGTCACTGATATTGGATACGGCAATGTGAAACTGCAGTCTGCCGGCGTAACAACCAGTATAAGCATCAAACTACCTTCAGTCAAGCCTTCCAGAAAATGAAAAGCATCGTACTTGTGATCTTGTTGATGTTCTCCTATAAAAGCTTCAGTGAGGATGCGGCAAAGTTCTTTATCAGTAAGAGCATCAAAACAACGATTTTTTCTGAAGCACCCTTAGAAAACATCGAAGCTACCTCGCGGACGGGCGTCGCTATTCTGAATACCGAAACCCGGGAGATCCAGTTCAATATTCCCATCCGGTCGTTCGATTTTGCAAAAAAGAAGATGCAGGAGCATTTCAACGAAAACTATATGGAGAGCGACAAGCATCCGAATGCCCGGTTTAAGGGGAAAATAAATCAGGCGATCGACCTTTCAGTATCAGGCAACTACAACGTAAGTGTGACAGGCGATCTTGAAGTACATGGTGTCAAGCAAAAAAGAACCATTAGTGGCAGCATAAAGGTCGCCCCGGGATCGGTTGCTATCAGCTCAAAGTTCGATGTACGCTGTGCCGACCACAACATTTCTATACCACGGCTGGTTTTCAGGAACATTGCTGAAACGATCCGGGTTACCGTTTCAGGCAGCTTTACACCATATAATCCTACACAATCATAACACATGAAAAAGTACCTTCTCACCGCCCTGATCGCTGTAAGCTCTCCATCTTTTTCACAGGAGACCGATTCGCTGATGCGGTCGTTGTCTGCCGATAGTTCACAAACACCAGTAATCGCCACCTTCAAATCGAGCAGACTTATTTTATCACAAACCACAACTATGGTGCGAAAAGGCGATCTCGACTTCAAGGTGGTGCATCGCTTTGGAGATATTGCAGGAAGCGAAGGCGGATCGGAAACCTTCTGGGGACTGGACAATTCCAGTGATATTTATCTTAATCTTGAGTACGGAATCAGCGATCGCATTAATGTCGCCTTTGGGCGAAGCAAATTCGAGCAACTCCTGGATCTCCAGTTAAAGTATGCGCTCCTGCAGCAGGCCACTGGGGGCAGTCCCGTCGCCATAAGCCTGGCCGGCAAAGCCGGATTCACACCCTACGAAGTAACCACCCGGGTTTTTGACGACTTCGGGAACCGATTTTCCTATCTGACGCAAGCCATCATTTCCCGGAAGTTCTCATCGAATTTCTCCTTGCAGACTGCACCTACACTACTGTTCAGAAATGTGGTCGCCTCGGGAGGAGATGAGGAAACACTGTTTGCACTGGGCGTTGCCGGGCGGTACAAATTTTCGAAAAGGTTCGGTATTGTAGCCGACTATTATCATGTCTTTTCATCCTACCGGGATGATAACCCGAATATAGACTATTCATCTCCGCTTGGTTTGGGGGTGGAGATCGAAACAGGCGGCCATGTGTTCACGCTGATCTTTGTGAACTCGAAAGCGATCGTCGAAAACAACTTTATCCCAAACACCACATCGTCATGGGCCGATGGCCAATACCGGTTCGGGTTTACTATTTCGAGAATGTTTACCCTGGGAAAATCAAAATCTAAACCAACAAACCAATATTAAATATGAAAAGAGATGAATTTCTGACGACCTTCGGGATCGGCCTGGCAGCGGTGTGCACCGGATGCCTGTCGGCGTGCAGCAAAGGCGGGGATGACGGAGGCCCTTCGCCCATAACACCTCCTCCACCGCCCGCCGGAGTAAATATCACTTTGGACCTAAACAACGACATAAAAAACGTGGGTGATTCGAAGATAGTAAGCGGCATTATCGTGGTCAGGCTGGCTGCCGCCAATGCACCCGCTTCCTTTACGGCCGTACAGGTTGCATGCACGCACGAGGGCACTTCAATCGCATACAACGCCAATCAGGGCCGCTTTATTTGCCCCAACCACGGAAGCCAGTTCTCTACGTCAGGAACCGTGCAAATGGGACCGGCCACCTCAAACCTTAAGAAATATACTATTGCGATTAACGGAACAACCCTTACGATCACCGGTTAAACACGCTGCACCGCCTGAACGCTCGCAAAAGGGGCGTTCAGGTCTTTTTGAAGGGATTGAAGTTACGATTGGAAAAACCCAACGTAGCTGCCCGGGTGATCGTTTTCTTCCCGAACCGGTTATTCAGATTATCGAGTGCCTCATACAGTTTAGCATTCTTTTCATGATCATCAAACAAGCCGGGCTGAAAATTCCCATCTGACAAATTGGTGAGTCGTACTCCAATAAGCCTGATCGGCCTTCCCTTTTGATATGCGTTTCTGAACAGCTTCCTGATCAGGGGAAACAGCACATGATCGGCATTCGTTGGGGTGATCGCCATCTGCTGTGAATGGGTATCGAAGTTTGAATACCGGATCTTAACGGCTATGCAGGCAGCATATTTTTTCTCAGTTCTGAGCGAATAGGTCAACTGCTCGGTCATCGAAACAAGCAGCTCATCAAGGAATACAGACCCCGCTATGTCATGTTCGAACGTATGTTCAGTCGAAATGGATTTTCTTTCATGGTAGGGTTCCACGGGCGAATTGTCAATTCCGTTCGCCTTTTCCCACATATACAGACCTGCCTTGCCAAATACCCGTTCAAGATGACTCAGATCCTGACGCTGCAGATCCCCTACCCGATGAATACCTAAACCAGATAGTGTTTCACATGCCTTTTCTCCTATCATAGGGATTTTCCGAACAGGTAATGGCGCTAAAAATGCCCTCTCGTTTCCGTGTTCAACATATAGCTGTCCGTTTGGCTTGGCCTGCCCGGTGGCAACCTTTGACACGATCTTATTAGCCGATAATCCGAAAGAGATCGGAAGGCCGGTTTCACGGATAACTTTCTGCCGAAGTTCAGAGGCGAGTTTATAGCAGCCGAAAAAGCGGTCCATTCCGGTCAGATCGATATAGAATTCATCGATCGATGTCTTCTCGAATAAGGGGACCTCCCGCCTGATAATGTCGGTTACCAGGCGCGAAGCTTTGCTATATTCGGAATAATTGCCTTTTATGATAAGCGCATGCGGACAAATACTTCGGGCCTGCTTTATCGGCATGGCGGAGTGGATCCCGTATTTCCTGGCCTCATAGCTGCATGAAGCAACTACCCCCCGGTCGCTCGTACCACCGATGATTACCGGTTTACCGTTCAGCGAAGCATCCTTCAGCCGCTCTACAGAAACAAAGAATGAATCCAGGTCAATGTGAACGATATGCCTTAACTCTGCCATGGTTCAAAATTAAGACTTAAACTAATCGATTTAGTATTTTTATAAAATGAAATCTTTGTATTTAGTGGCCATTCTGCCCCCCGAAGATCTCAGTTATCAAATAGACGAGATACGTAAAGAATGCTCCGAGAGGTACCATGTGTATAAAGCGCTCAAACCTCCTGTCCACATCACCCTTTATCGCCCCGTGTGGATGGAGGACAGTAATGAGAAGCAATTTAGTTTACTAATGAAGCAGGTCGGATCTGAGGTCGATCCGTTTACACAGGAAATTGAAAATTTCGGAGCCTTCGCCATGCAGGTGGTTTACATCAATGCGCTGAAAAATCCCGGGCTTCTGGATTTACGCAGCCGGATCACTTCTGTTTTTAGAAACCATAAGATCGACCCAAAAGTAACAAACGGTAACTCAGCCTTTAATCCACATTTTACGATCGCTTACCGGGATGTTCTGCCGGACGTATTTCAAAAGATCTGGGACGAGTATAAAAACCGGAAATTCAAACGACAATTCCGGGTGTATGAATTTTCGCTACTCAAACATGATGGCAAACGATGGAACCTTCTTGAGAACTTCAGTCTGCAAAAAGCCAGCACACCATCGCTCTTTTAATCAATGGTGGTAACGCCGCCCGAAACCACAAACTTCATAGCTTCACTGCCATTCATATTCAGGGGCTTCACTTTCTCGGCCTTTACGATAGCCAGCTGGCCTGCAAACGAATAGGAAAAAGGAAAGTAAACGGCCACCTCGCCTTTCAGCCCAATTTTTGTAAGGTCTTTTTGTGTAAGGAATCCGACCTTTTTTAATCCAGTTTCATTTACTTCAACCAAAACCGGTTCATTGAACTTCTTTTCGTCGCCCACAAATGCTTCCGTGAGGTCTTTGATCGAATTATACAGAAAATTAAACACCGGTAACCGGTTCAGCCACCGCATAAACCAGTTATAGATCGGCTGAGTAATGAAGTTATTCACGATGATGCCGGCCAGGAAAATAATGACGAGAACCGACAGGATCCCCAGACCCGGAATATATACCTGCTTACCTGTTTTTGGATCAACCCCCAGCATACTGCTCAGGTTAAGCGCAGAGTCGACACTTGTTACGATCCAGATGATCAGAAAGATAGCTGCTCCAAGGGGCACAACCACCAGCACCCCTTTTACCATGTAATTTAATAATGCCCGAAAAAGTCTGTTCATTTATTCGTAAAAATAAACCCGTTTAACACGCTGCGAGATCCCAGTAAGAATCTCATAAGGAATTGTATCACACTGCCTGGCCAGTGCTTCAACCGTGATCTCATCATTAAAAACTATAACCTCATCCCCCTCCGCAGCGTTTACGCCGGTAATATCCAGCATGCACATATCCATGCAAATGTTACCAATTGTTGGCACTTTTTTGCCATTGACGAGCATTTTTCCTCTACCATTCCCTAAAGCACGTCTGTAACCGTCGGCATACCCGATCTTCACCGTAGCTATTTTGCCATCAGCCGGCATTTTGCCCCGGCGACTATACCCAACCGTATCGCCCGCCTGCACCGGTCTGATCTGTGAAATGATCGTTTTTAATGTTGCTACCGGCTGCATGGGTTTCGTCTCAGGATAAGCGCTGTCAATTCCATATAGGCCAATACCGAGGCGAACCATATCGAACTGGGCATCGCCCCACCTGCTTATTGCCGACGTATTGGCTATGTGTCTGATGAAGGTGTAATCAAGTTCCTGCTGCAGTATCCTGCACACCTCATTGAACTCAGAAAGTTGCTGGTTTGTAAACTCATCGTGTGCTGCATCATCACTCGCCACGAGGTGCGAAAACACGCTTTGGACCTTCAGAGCGGAAGTGTCCATCAGCATCCGGCAAAGCTCCTGAACTTCTCCGGCATCAAAGCCCAGGCGATGCATCCCCGTATCGAATTTAATGTGAACAGGATAGTTTTCAAGGTTTTTCGTATTGAGCACCTCCACAAATTCCTTAAGAATGCGAAAATTGTATATCTCCGGCTCAAGGTTATTGGCGATCATAACGTCAAATGCCAGAACATCCGGACTCATCACCATGATAGGGAGCGTAATTCCGGCCTGTCGGAGCGCCACACCTTCATCCGCATAGGCCACGGCCAGGTAATCAATTTTATTGAATTGCAGCAGGTTAGCGATCTCAAAACTGCCGCTACCGTACGAGAACGCTTTTACCATTGCCATCTGCTTGACACCGGGTTGGAGATGATTCTTATAAAAATTCAAATTATTTTCCAGAGCGTTCAGATTGACCTCAAGCACCGTTTCATGAACTTTTTGAGTTAGCGCTTTGCTCACCCGCTCAAAGCCAAATGACCGCGCCCCCTTGATCAGGATCGTCTCATTGAATAGCTTCAGAGCAGCCAAATTGTCCAGCAACTCCTCCGTGCTGGAAAAGAAATGATTCTCCAGATCAAATTTGCCG
>DASWXL010000040.1:0-11462 GCA_036405495.1 Sphingobacteriaceae bacterium
AGGGCAGCACGCATAGATGTTGCGGGAGCTTCCGCTTCCGACTGTATCGTCGCGGGTTTGCTATCTGCTTTTTTCAGCGCCATCGCTCCCAGTGAAGTAGCCAGGAGAAGTGCCACGGCTATTAATAATTTTCGGTTTCTGCTTGTTGCTATTGTTTGGATATAATTAAAGGTATTCATCATTAGTAGTTAGATCAAATGATCTAACCGTCTGATGTCTGTTTTGTTTTGAAAGAGGCCGGATCGAATTCAGCGGGGGTGTTTAAAAGTGAATAATACTCCAATGAAATATACCGGCCGTCCTTGATCTCGCAGTCGCGAAGTGTCCCTTCGTAAAGGAAGCCCAGTTTTGTAAGAAGGCGGCTACTGTTTTTGTTTTCAGTCTCCACCTGAGCTTCAATGCGATGAATGTTCATTGCTATAAAAGCATAGGTGATGATCTGCGGCAGGCACTCAGTCATCACACCATTGTTCCAGTGCTCCGGTATAAGCCAGTAACCGGTCTCTATGCTGTTATGCTCCTTTTTCCATTGATTAAAACCACATGCGCCGATGAGCCTTGACTGATTGTTTTTCTCGGCGATAGCCCACCAGATGCCCAATTCTTTTTCACGCAAATGGGCGAACCAATCCATCTGGACCCGGGCAGCGTCCAGGGTTTGATATGATACACCGTAGTACCTGATCACGTCAGGATGGGAAAGACCTTCAAAAACCTGCTGATGATCGGTGTCTGCGATCTCTCTTAAAACGAAACGGGGTGTGTATAATTGGGGGAACATGAGTTAATGCTTAAGCCAGGCTAACGCCGCTTTCACGGCGTTGTCATTTTTCAGGTCATCAAAATGATCGTTATGTTTTACTTCAACATCAGGAAGAACCTGTTCCGGAAGGACTTTTTTGTCTTTCCCGCTTAACAGCGACGTCGTGAGCAGAAAATAGCTGTTTTGATTATTGAACACGAAGCCTTCGGTTGAATTGGCATATCCGGCAGAAGGTTCGCCGAACAGGCGCGTATTCTTTCTTTCTTTTAATGCAAATGCCACGCCTTCGCCCGAGCTTCCGGTGCCGGGGCCGATAATGACTGCGATCCTGGCATCGGCCATTGCCGGTATCTTATTTCTGATAGTGGCTTCTATGCCTTCATCGCCGACATAGTCACCGCCCCTGAAACCGGAAGTGCCGACTATATTATTGTCGCGGTCAAGAATATAACTTGTTGGTCCGTCGCCAAAGAAAGGAGCAATGCCTGCCATCATCGGACGGTTATTACCTCCGGCGTTGCGGCGAAGGTCGATGATCCACGCTTTTGGTTTTTGGGCTGCAAGGGCAGCAACAGAATCGTAAAAGCGGTTTGCCATTTTATCGATCTGCTCGCGGTTAAAGGCGTTCATGTTAGGCATGTGGATATACGCCACCTCGCCAAGCATTTCGGTTTGAATTTTCCAGCCGCCTTTCCATAACGCCAGCAATGAATCGCTGTATCGTTTAGGAAGCAACGTATCGGCAACACGATATTGTTTGTCGTATTGCACAAACATGCCATGTTTATCCTTCAACTGCAGAAAAGCATATTGAATGGCATCGAATGTCTCGGCCTTTGTCCTGGCACTTGCCGCTCTTGAATGAGATTCCGCTTTGATCTTTTCCCAGTTTACTCTTTTGGCGTAAATTGATTTGTCTTGCAGCAGATTTATAGCTGAATCAACATGGAGTTTAACGGAATCGGGTATTTGGGCATTGGCACCAGTTGCGCAAAACACGACGAACGATGCTGAAAGCAGAAAAAGGTTTTTATTCATTGCTGATGCTTGGCTTTAAGGTTTAAAGATGACGAAAAATCTGAAAAGAACGTTGCAAGGGAATGTGTTTTTGAGTCTAAACCTGGTCGTAACTTTTTAAAGACTAGAGTGTTGTGCTAGAAATAGGAGGTGTTATGAGATTCGTGAGTAAACTTTTAATGCTGGTCGTGCTGTTTGGCGGTATCGGCATTGCTAATGCACAGGATCATTCCGGTAATGCTGACCATAACGGAAAGCATATCATGGTGAATGTAAGCGACCTGAAGTGGACCGACAACCCTGCGGGATTACCGGCAGGCGCAAAGGTTGCCGTGCTGGAAGGCAACCCGGCAGAAGCAGGGCCGTTTACGTTGCGTATTATCATTCCTGCGAATTACGAGATCAAGCCGCATTGGCATCCGGCGATCGAGCATGTCAGTGTTATTAAAGGAACCTTTTCAATGGGGTCCGGAGAAATGTTTGACAAAGCAAAGGCTACGGAGATCAGGGAAGGCGGGTTTGCCGCTATGCCACCAAAATTCGCTCATTTCGCTTTTTCAAAGAGCGGAGCAACCATTCAGCTGCATGGCATGGGCCCGTGGGGAATAACCTATATAAACCCGAAGGACGATCCGCGCAACACTCAGAAATAAGAGAGGTTACCGAATGGTCAATATAAAGAGGCTGCCCGAACAAGCCGCCTCTTTATATTTTAAAGCGGCTATCGATGGTTACTCAAACGGCTTAAGTACCACCTTTACACAGTTGTCTTCTTTTTTGTTAAAGATGTCGAACATCCTTGATGCTTCGCTAAGGGGTACTTTATGGGTAATAATATCGTCCAGGACCACTTTGCCGTCCTGAACAAGCTGCATCAACTGGTCGATGTACCGGTGGACCCATGCTTGTCCAACTCTTAACTGAATACCCTTGTCGAATATCTGGTGTACCGGGAAGTTGTCATATGGTGTGCCGTAAACGCCGACCACGCTTACGGTTCCGGACCGCCGTACTGCGTCAAAGCATTTCTCCATCACTTTAATGCTGCCTTTTTCAAGCTGCACGACGTTTAGTGCCTTTTCAAAGAATGTGCGGTCGGCCTCCATTCCTACTGCATCGACGCAAACATCGGCGCCGTAACCGTCGGTCATTTCCCGTATCGCATCGACCGGGTCTGTTTCTGCAGCATTGATCGTTTCTGAATTGGCAGCTTTCCGGGCCATTTCCAACCGGTATGGTTGAATATCGACCCCGATCACCCGTCCAGCCCCTCGTAGCCAGGCTGCCTTTTGCGCCATAATTCCCACGGGTCCGCATCCAAACACGGCAACAGTCTCTCCGCCCTTTAACTGCGCCCAGTCGATAGCCGCCCACCCGGTTGGAAAAATATCGGATAGGAACAGCACCTGTTCGTCGGTTAGGCCTTCAGGTACTTTTCTGGGTCCAAAGTCGGCATAAGGAACGCGTACATATTCAGACTGCCCGCCATCATAGCCACCGTAAAGGTCGGTGTAGCCAAATATGCCGCCGCCCTTACCTTTCAGTAATGCACCCTGCGGGCCGTAATGTTCGGGGTTGGAGTTCTCGCAGTGGGTGGGAAGGTCCATATTGCAGAAGCGGCAATGTCCGCAGGCAATTGGAAAAGGCACCACCACACGGTCGCCCTTTTTTAGACTGGACACTCCGCTGCCGGCCTCTTCCACTATTCCCATAAATTCATGTCCCAAAACCATATTACGCAGCTGAGGAAACATGCCGTTATAGATATGAAGATCCGAGCCGCAAATGGCTGTTGACGTAACGCGAAGGATCACATCACTGCTATCCTTGATTGTGGGATCGTCTACACTTTCAACCCGCACATCCTTTGGCTTGTGAAATACTAAAGCTTTCATACATTTTTCTGATTGATGTTAAATGAGCAACAGGCAGGGAAATATGAAGTTTTGGGTTCCGGCAAGTGTCCCGGAAATTAATTATTTTGGCGAAAAAAAAACTTCAATGAAAAAGCTTGTATTAGGGTTATTCGCTACAATATTCTTTTCCGTGTCAGCTTCGGCACAGGAATATAAAGTGGTCACAATTGTGGAATCTATCGTGCCGGCCGGGCTGGGCAGATCACGGATCATTGACAATAAAACCAATGTGAATGTAGCCGACTTTACCACCGAGCGGGTAAATGGTAAAGAGAGCAAACAGGGAGATGTAAAAAGGAGCAATGTAAAAGTGGATACGTTTTCCGAAACCAAGCTGCTTAATTTCTTCAGTATAGGAGGCATCAACTTTCAGAACATTGCCTCCAACGACGCGGTGATCACCTCTAAAATGAATGAACTGGCAAAACAGGGCTGGAAGCTGGCTTTTGTTACCAGCGGCGTTGAAAGTAATGCCGGCAGCCAGGATGGTGAAGGCATCTTTATAACCCGGTTAGTGTTTAGTAAATAATTGGAACCGGGCTTTTACGCACGCGATTTAATTGCATTGCCGCGAACAGATGGAGAAAGACATCAAGTCAGATATGCTCGAGTTGATCCGAACCACATCAGATCATGCAGATTTCAGAGCTCTTGTTGTTTTGTTAGACCAGGATCTTGCCATACGGGATGGCGAGGAACACGCCTTTTATGCCCAGTACAATAAAATCGATAAGATCGGTCATGTTATTGTGGCTTATGACAATGGCCGGGCAGTTGCCTGTGGTGCTATAAAACATTATGCGGATCAGACCGCAGAAGTTAAGCGGATGTTTGTGCTGCCTGAATTCAGGGGCAATGGAATAGCCGGTTTTGTGCTGCGTGACTTGGAAAAATGGGCTGCCGAGCTGGATTATTCCGAATGTATTCTGGAAACCGGTAAAAAGCAGCCGGAAGCAATAAGGTTATATCAGAAATGCGGTTATGAACTGATACCCAATTACGGACAATATGCAGGTGTGGAAAATAGCGTGTGTATGAAAAGGGCCGTTCGATAGAACGAACAACAAAGATAAGCGGAATACAGCCCGGGAAAGGCATAAAGTGACGTTCGTCATTGTGTTAGCGTATTAAACCGCGCAATTTTGCGGCAAATTTTCACGATGTACGAATTAAGTAAAACGTTTCGTTTTGAAGCTGCGCACCGGCTGGCGAAAGGCTTTACCGGAAAGTGTGCCAACATTCACGGCCACTCCTGGAACGGAAAGCTGACTGTAGAAACTTCCTCTTTAGATGAGTTCGATTTTGGAGTTGATTATTCCATTCTCGGCAAATTTACTAAAGAGATCGAAGGGCTGTTAGATCATCAAATACTCCTTTATGCCGACGATGGCGAGGTTGTCGACTTTGTTGTCCGGTCGCGGTTCAATCATGTTCTGTTTGAACACAATCCCACCTGCGAAACCATAGCCCGATGGATATGGCAAAGGGCCATGAAATATTTTCAGGATATGCCGGATGTAAGGGTGCGGTATGTTGAGGTAAGCGAGACCTGTACTACAGGCTGTCGCTATTCTGAGAAGGTACAATAAATAAAGAGCCATCGCTGATAGCGATGGCTCTTTTGGTTGTGACCCCTTATCGAGGCCCAGTGTTTTATCTAACTCCCGGCAGGCCGGCAGGTGTAGTGCTCTGCCAGTCGAAATCGGGTGCCTTTTGAGCTACAGGAGCAAGCTGGTTCAGCGTGTCGCCATCATAGAGACGTCCGTTACGCATCACGTATTTGATGGTGTTGGTGTTACGAATGTTCTCCAACGGGTTTTTATCCATGATAACCAGATCTGCCAGTTTGCCGTTTTCGATCGAGCCGATATCGCCCTCCAGACCCAAAGATCTGGCGCCAAGGATCGTAGCAACTTTTAATGCATCAATGTTACGCATATCGCCTGCCTGGATCGACCATAGTTCCCAGTGGTATCCCAGGCCCTGCAGCTGTCCATGAGAACCGACGCCGGCTAAACCTCCGTTCTTTACCAGGCTGTTCACGAATTGCGCATGCTTATCAAAGACATGTTCTTCCTTCATGAACCATGCGGCGCGGCGGCGTGACTTCTGATCCAGTTCCTGCTTTGGTGTAAAATGGTTCAGTTTAGGATCGCCATTTACATTTTCCGTTTCATAATAATAGTTTTCTGCCCATGGTCCGCCGTAAGAAACCAGAAGGGTAGGTGTATATGCCATCTTGCTTTCAGCGACGAGCCTGGTCATATCGTTGTAAAGCGGATAGATCGGGAAGCTGTGTTCCTGACCAGGATAACCATCGATCAGGTTTTGAAGATTAAGCTTATAGTCCAGGCCGCCTTCGGTAGTTGGCATCAAGCCTTGCTCTTTCGACGCCATGATCACCCACTGACGTGCCTGTCGGTTACCGACCAGATACATTTTAATGGTTTTTGTATTATAGTAGTCGGAGTACTGCTTCAATACCTTCCTGGTATGCTCCAGATCTTTCAGATTATACGCCCAAAAGCCTACGCCCGGCCCGGTTGAATAAACTCTCGGTCCGATCATTTTTCCTGCATCGACCATATCGGCGTATGTTAATACGTCCGTTGTTGCAGTTTGCGGGTCGCGGGTGGTTGTGACGCCGTAAGCCAGGTTTGCCGCATATACCCAGGCCTGGGTTGTGTGAACGCCCCAGCGAGGCCACATATGTGCATGGGTGTCAACAAAGCCCGGAGTGATGGTCTTTCCGGTCACGTCAACTACTTTTGCATCTGCCGGAACGGTGAGGGTTCCTGAAGCGCCGACAGCTTTAATGCGGTTGTTCTCGACCAGGATGTCGCCATTTTCGATCACTTCATCGCCCTTCATGGTGATGATACGGCCGCCTTTGAGAAGAACGGTTCCCTGAGGGATATCACGCGGAACTTCCATTTTAACGCGGGTTTCAAGCGGCTTGTAGGCTAGCTCGGCGGTTTTAGCTTTATCTTCTTTGGCTCCCGATTCCTGTTGTTGTTCCTTAAGCTGTGCCAATTCATCAGCTTTAGCTCTGGAATCGGTCAGATCGTAGCAGAAGAAGGCGTTACCGATCGACCAGTAAACTTTTTTACCATCGGCAGACCAGGTAGGGAACTGGCCCCCAATTTCAGTCAGCTTCCAGCTCGGGAATTGAGAGCTGGCAACATCAGCAACTGAGATCGTTGGTGTTTCTCCGCCTGCAAACGGAACCGTCACCACATAGATCTCGTTGTTGATCAGGGCGAGGGCCTTATCGCCTGCTGGTGCCTTGATAATTACCGTTGCATTTGATGGTTGCTGCTGCGGTTCACGTTCGGTGAGATGATGATTCAGATGCATTTCATCCTCCACAACATCAGCAAATGTCCCGAATGTTGTGATTCCCTTCACTTTTACCAGCGATTTCTTATCTGTACCATCCCATCTCACCGAGATAAGTCCGTCACGGCCGCTATACAGGTAGATGCGGTCGTTTTCTCCCTTTACAAAGTGAGGATTTGCACCGAGGTCGGCCCTGGCAATATAGTTGCCTTTTCCGCCGGCAGCCGGGATCCAGTTAATTGATTCCTGTGCTCCGAATACTCCCGGACCGGGGCCTTCGCGATACGATTGGGCCGATCCTTTGATGTAAACGATGCGCTCACCTGTATTTGACCACGAAGGCTCTGAATAAAAGGCGTTTTCAACCGTCAGCTTAACGGGTTTTCCCTTGCCGCCTGCGGGCACCTTGTAAATGGCGCCGCCGGTTTTTTCGCTGTAGGTCACAAATGCCAGTTGGGAACCATCGGGCGACCATGCCGGCTGTGCCTCGGTCAACTCGTGCGTGGTTACCCGCTTAGGCGTTCCATTGGGATAATCCATTACATACAGACGGTTAAGGGCCGTGAACGCGAGCCTCTTTCCGTCAGGCGATACCACTCCGTCGCGGATCTGGGTTATGGTCATCATTTTATCATCCCTGATCGGATATTTGAAGTCCAGCTGCGGACCGATTTCAATTTCCGTATCAACCGTAAACGGTATTTCTCTGGCATCGCCGCCTGCAACAGGGATACGATAAAACTTTCCGCCGTACGTTGCCACTACGTCGCGGCTGTCGGGAGTGAACGACATTGCCGGTAAAACACCGAGGGCTGCGATCGATTCCTGTTCATCGCGCTGCACCGGATAGGCAAGCCATTTTTCATCGCCGGTCTCCAGGTTTTGCAGCATTAAGCCGGTGTGCTGATTATGGCGGGTTCCATATACGAGATATTTGCCATCAGGCGACAGGGTTGGCGTAAAAGCAGATCCGTAGCGGGCTGTTTTAGAGTCGATCTCGCCTGTTTCCCGGTCAAATGTCGCCAGCTGGTACTGCGGAAGCTGTGCATTGTAATTCCACGCTCCGTTACGGCGCGAAAACCAGATATACCTGCCGTCTTTTCCGAATGCCGGCTCAACGGTTTTCATGGTTTCAGGTGTTTTGATCAGCTGAATTCCGGTTCCGCCGTCTTTATGGTACATAAACAATTTCAGATTCCGGCGGCCCTTTGCAGCAATAATGTACTCACCGTCCGGAGTCCATTCGGCAGCTTCCACGTAATCCACTTTGCCTTTGCTTATCTGCTTGAATTTTTTTGTAGCGAGGTTCATGGTCCAGACGTTGTCGTTTCCATCCCGGTCGGAAATGAAGACGATCGATTTGCCGTCCGGACTATACCGCGGCTGTGTATCAAGAGCCATTCCGGTGGTTAACGGTGTGGCCTTGCCTCCGGTTAACGGCATCTGATAGATGTCGCCCAGCATGGAAAAGATCATGGATTGTCCGTCCGGACTAACATCGAGCGCCATCCAGGAACCTTCCGAAGTCTGGAGCTTTACTTTTCTTCCGGCTTCAAGAGGAAGGTCTTTCTTTTTGGCTTCTTTTTTTGTCGTATCCTTTTTTGTGGTATCAGCACTTTGAGCTAAAGCAGTGCCTGCACACAAGGTGGTTGCCAAAGCAAGGGCAATCATTTTTTGCCACGGCTTTTGACGTTGAGTAGAAATAACCATATGTTTAAAGTTTAGAAAATAAATGTAATCAAGATCATGGGTAAAAAAATCAGGTGATTACAGATTTTCAATAAAATACTTGTTACAGTTAATAGCAAGCAGTTAGACAAACCACTTTTATGCAGCAAAAAGAGCATCCGTTTTATTTGAAAACCACCATTGTTTTATTTGGTCTCGTCCTTTTTGTCCACATCATTACCAGTCTTCGGGATATTCTCATACCGATCGCTTTTGCTGCCGTTATCGGGATCTTATTGAATCCCATCGTTAACCGCCTCCAAAACCGCCGGATTCCGAAGCTGCTCAGTATTCTGCTTGGAATGTTGATCGGGGCGCTGGTGATCGGCGGCATACTATACTTTTTATCGTCGCAGATCATCCGGTTCGGCGAGACATTGCCCGTACTCCGGGCGAAGTTTACCGAGGTGCTTCATGAGTTTCAGCAATGGCTTTTGGACGATTTTGGGATAACGGTAAAGCGGCAGGTAGAGATCCTGAATAATGCGTTAAGCAGCGGACAGGCAGTGCTGGGGCGTACATTAGGGAGTGTTGTCGGCACGATAGGCGTGATCTTTTTGATCCCGGTCTATGTTTTCATGATGCTGTTCTACAAGCCTCTGATCCTAAATTTTTTTTACGATGTCTTCGAGGAGTATTACAAGCAGGTGGGACAAGTTCTGGGACAAACCAAGACCGCAATACAAAGCTACATGGTGGGTTTACTCATCGAGGCGTTCATCGTGGCCACACTTCAGTCGATAGCGTTAACGATTTTGGGCGTTGATTATGCGATCCTCTTCGGCGTGATCGGCGGGATTTTGAACCTGTTGCCCTATATCGGAAACATTATTGCCACCATCCTGCCTTTGCTAATGGCCACCGTAACAAAAGAAGGTTACAGCACGCAGTTGGGAATTTTAGCCGCTTATGCCTTTATCCAGTTTCTTGATAACAATATTCTGGTTCCACGGATAGTATCTTCTAAGGTAAAGATAAACGCGTTTGTATCGATCGTCGCCGTCTTGCTGGGTGGTGCCGCGTGGGGGATCCCGGGATTGTTCCTTTCTATTCCGTTTGTGGCTATTTTAAAGATCGTATTTGACCGGGTGGACGGCCTGAAGCCCTGGGGGAAATTATTGGGCGATGATATTCCCGGACAAGACAAGGGTGCAATTGAAAGGCAGGCAGAAACGGATGAGTCGGTTGCTGAAGGTATCGTCAATGACACTGAAAAGGAAAACGATTCCGGGAAGAACGATTGACTTGGTTTTGAGCGGTTTAACGGTAGAGCCCGCCGCTTCAGCAGAGGCGGGCCAACCGTTTTCGCCGATTGAAAGGGTCGGTAAACATCGTAATAACGAAGATTACATGCAATCCCTTAACTGTTAAGCGTTATTTTCTTTTCGTTTATGACTGAAGCGGCGTTTCCAGCCTTTATTTTTGCCGGGTGTCTTTGTTCGGGCCGCTGGTGCCGGCGTAGTTTCTGCCGCGACTGACACGCCGTTCATCGGGTAAGGATGATCTTCTGTTACCGGGATGGTTTTACCGATCAGTTTTTGGATGTCTTTCAGATAAGCTACTTCTTCTGCATCACAAAAAGAAATGGCCTCACCGCTTGCACCTGCACGACCGGTCCGGCCGATCCGGTGAACATAAGTTTCCGGAATGTTGGGCAGTTCGTAATTAATGACATACGATAAATTATCAATGTCAATTCCCCTTGCGGCAATATCCGTGGCAACAAGTACCCGTGTAACGCCCGATTTGAAGTTGTTTAACGCCCGTTGCCGTGCATTCTGGGATTTATTGCCGTGAATGGCTTCGCCCTGGATGCCTGCTTTGTACAGATCCTTCACCACTTTATCGGCGCCGTGTTTGGTACGGGTAAAAACGAGAACGCTTTTGATCTCCGGATTTTGCAGCAGGTGAATTAAAAGCGCTTTTTTATCCGGCTTTGCCACAAAATATACTTTTTGGTCGATCATTTCGGCGGTTGAAGAAACCGGCGTAACCTCCACCTTTTCGGGATTAACCAAAATGGTATTGGCAAGTTTCTGTATTTCCGGCGGCATGGTAGCTGAGAAAAAAAGTGTCTGCCTTTTTTCGGGAATCCTGGTGATGATCTTTTTTACATCGTGAATAAAACCCATATCCAGCATCCGGTCGGCCTCATCCAGAACAAAGATCTTCAGATGATGCAGATGGAGCAGTTTCTGGTTTAGCAGATCCAGCAAGCGACCTGGAGTGGCTACAAGAATATCAACACCTTTCTGCAAAGCTGCCACCTGACTGTTTTGTGATACGCCTCCGAAAATCACCGTATGTTTCAGTCCGGTGTGCTTTCCGTAAGCGGTAAAGCTTTCGCCGATCTGGATCGCAAGTTCACGGGTTGGTGTCAGAACCAGTGTTTTAATAGACTTAGGACCTTTTTCAAGATGCTTTTGCTCATTCAGCAATTGCAGCACCGGAATGGCAAATGCCGCGGTTTTACCAGTTCCGGTCTGCGCACAGCCCAGGAGATCTTTCTTTTTTAATATGATGGGAATGGATTGTGCCTGGATAGGGGTTGGGGTGGTATATCCTTCGGTTTTTAAAGCCTTCCGAATAGGCTCTATTAAATTTAAATTTTCAAATGACATGTAATAATTTTAAATGGGAGACCGATAAGCCGTGTAGTTAAACAGCTATGACTATAAAGGATTTCCGGCCGCTAAGGT
>DASWXL010000041.1:0-9594 GCA_036405495.1 Sphingobacteriaceae bacterium
GGCAGTTGTCAGAAAGGTCCCCGAAACCAGTGGCAGGATCCCGAATTTCTTATTGGCAAAAAGAGGCGTCCATTCGGTTCCGGTAAAGAACTCCACAAACGAAACTTCCCTGAAAAATCCTACCGATTCGGTTGCCAGGACCACGATGATGCCCAGCGTAGTAAAAATAGTGATCAGACCGCACAGCGCCAGAAAACCTTCTATTGCTTTTTCTTTGAGCTTTAACATTATAAAGGAAAAAGTGCTCCCGCTCTATTCAACCGGGAGCCTTATTTTATGGTCTGTTCAATTACTTTTGTCCGGCCTTCATCAGTTCTGCCATATCTACGCCAACCGTATTTCTTCCGGCGCCGAATACAGTGCCGGTGGCTTTCTGCTCCATCTTCTTCTGTGCGAGCTCATAAACTTCCGGCTGTAGCGGAACATAGCCGATCTCTTTTGCCAAAGCTGCTGCATTCTCCAGATAGAACTTCACGAATGCCTGAACCTCCGGTCTGTCGGCCGACTTTGCACTCACATATATAAACTCCGGACGTGCCAGTGGCTGATAGGTACCATTGCTTACCGTTTCCTGTGAAGGAAGGATAGCGCCTTTGCCGTTAGCGTCATTCTTGTCATCGATCGGTACAAGCTTCAGTTTATCCGCATTGTTCTCATAATATGCCAGACCGAAATAACCCAAAGCATTCTTATCGGAAGACACGCCTTTCACCAGTACGTTATCATCCTCGCTGGCGTTGTAATCACCGCGCGAAGCTTTCGCTTTCCCCACAATCGCCTCGGTGAAGTAGTCGTACGTACCTGATGCGGTACCGGCACCATACAGATTAATAGGCTGGTTTGGGAAGGACGGACGTACCTGGTTCCAGGTTTTGATCTTACCCTGCGCTGCAGGCTCCCAGATCTTTTTCAGTTCTTCAACAGTAAGATAATCTACAAAGTCGTTCTCTTTGCTTACCACAACCGCCAAACCATCATAGGCTACCGGAAGTTCTATGAACTCTATACCTCCTGATTTGCAAAGTTCTATTTCTTCTGCTGTGATCGGGCGCGAGGCATCATTGATATCGATCTCACCACGCGAAAACTTCTTGAAGCCACCACCGGTTCCGGACTCACCCACTGTTACACGAACTTCCGGCTCAACGGCACGAAACTCTTCAGCAACCGCTTCAGACAATGGAAATACGGTGCTTGACCCGTCGATACGGATCTCTCCGGTTAAACCGGTTGAAGACTTCTGATCCTGATTTCCGCCACCGCATGCCGCAAGGCCAAATCCAACAGACAGTAAAAAAATAAATCGTTTCATCTTAGTTTTAATATGTTACAAATTGACAAATCACGTATTACTGAAACATTAGCTTAATTTTAAATTAATGTTAACTTAATGAGGTTTTAAAAACTTCTTAACACTGCGGACACAATCAAAACCCGATCTCAAGCTGCACCCGGTACATCATCTCACTCAAGTCTTCTGCTTCTTTTAACAAGCTCACATCTGTCTGAACCTTCAGCGTATGGCCGGCAATGTATTTGGAAAGCCCCAGCGTATATTGCGTGTTTTTGTCACGCTGAGTGACTGCTTCAGGCCTGATGGTCGTATACCGTGCCGCCAGCTCGACGTTATTATTGAACAAGTATCCGGCCTGAACATTAAATCCGGTACCGGTAAAAAACGACTGGGTTACATTTCCTGTAAGATCGGTCGTTACAACGGGCGACCCGGAGCTTTGCTTATCGGCATATTCTGCCATGGCGGAAAAACCCCGGTATTTGAACATAGCATCAGCGAACAGGGTTTTCAGATCACGCGACTGTGCAAAAAAGGTACCGCGCTGTCCGCGCTCTCTGGAAGCATCCGTGTTATAGTCGTACGCTACACCGAGACTAAGCTTTGGAGAAGGCTCGCGACTGATATCGGAACCCACATAATCGCCGCCCCCCTGAAATTCACCGAAGGGCAGAAGTTCCAGGCGACCGGTATAATCATATCCCCCCTGGTTTCCGGTGGTGATGTTACGGCCTTCACCCATCGAAACGGATATCGTTTTTATGAGCAGTGCTTCTCCGATCGCCGATTCATGCTGCAGCTGAATGCCAATATCACGATCAGTTGTATAGCGGGAGTTTAGTAAGCTGCGGTCTACGAACTGCAGTTTCTGTGATGACACGAGCTGTTCGCGATTACCTGGTAGCTTCGTTTGACCAACCGACAAACTAAACCCCGGCGCAAAGTTCCATTTAGCGACAGCGTCCAGAACAATATTAGAAGTATTTGAGTTAGCCGGGCCGATTCCCTCCGTATCGCTGTTAGCGAATCCCAGCTGGATCTTATATTCCAGTTTCGGATCAAAAGCAAAGCCTTCAAACTTCAACCGAAGCCTGCGGATGCTGATCCCGTCAGAATAATCGTCGCTATCCAGATCATACGCTCCGGTGTACAACGTTTGTAAACGGGCACTGATCCTGGTTGAAAAAGAGGAATCGGCTGCTACAAACCGGATCCCCTTGCCATATTTATCAGGAACGGAGACCTGTGCGAAGCCCGCAAAAGGCACAAAGGCGAAGGTCAGGAGCAGAGTTACGTTTCTTAATCTTAATGACATCATTGACATATATTATTACCTCTTAATCGTTAAGAAATTGTTTCAAAACTATTACGGCTACGTTAACCCAGAAACAACCAAATGTTAAATAATTGTTAACCTTAACATAGAATTTAAACAGAATTTACCATGCACGCCGTCTATGTACCTTGAGGTTGTACAAGATTTATGCCGTCCATAAAAATGAAAACATGAAACGCATGTATGCTATGCGGATACAGAAAGCAACATCGGGAGCTTCTGTTTAGCCGGGAATAATGAACCAGAAAGAACTGCCTTTTCCCGGTTCGCTGTTTACCCCTATCTGGCCTCCGTGACGTTTAATGATCTGAGATGAGATAAACAGCCCCAGTCCTACGCCGGCAGTCCTGCGGTCTTCCGACCCAGCCTGAAAATAGCGCTCAAACAGATGGGGAAGCTTTTCCGGCGGAATGCCCGGACCTTTATCGTTGACGGCGATCTTCACTGCATGAGGCAATTTAACGGCAACGACCTCGATCACTTTCGAATCTTTTGCATACTTGACGGCATTGTTTACCAGATTGATCAGTACCTGATCCAACCGGAAGCGGTCGGCATACAATTCCAGCTCTTCATCGCCCTTAAAAACAATATCATACTCTCCGGCTGCGCGCACATGCGAGCAGCAATCATTTACCAGGTCCTTAATTTTGAACGGTGTTTTTTCAATACTGAGCTGGCCCGCTTCCAGCTTGGAGACATTCAACAGGTCTTCCATCAGGTTCTCCAGCCTGTTCAGGTTGTTAACACTCTGGTTCAGGAGGGCAGCCGGGCGGGGCGGGATATTGTTAAGGCTTCGCTGAAGGAGCTGCATGGATGCTTTCAGACTGGTAATGGGTGTTTTCAGTTCATGGCTTGCAATCCCGATAAAATCATTTTTCTGTTGCTGAAGATTTTTTTCATTCGTGATATCGACCACCGTGCCGAGCAAGCGTTCCGGCTGGCGGTTGGCATCGTAATGGACCTGTCCTTCGACCCGTATCCACTTACCGTTTACATTGTTACCTGCAAGCCGTACTTCGAAGAAAAGCCTGCCTGTTTTTAAGGCTTCTTCATGAGCCCGGTCACGAACAGACAGGTCGTCCGGATGCACCTGCTGTAAATATTCGTTACGTTCGCCCGGACCACTCAAACCGAAAATCGCATTAAACCGGTCCGATGTGATCAGATGCTGCGACTGAAGGTTCAGATCGAACGTTCCGGTGCCCGACGCTTCTATTGCCAGCCGGGCCCGTTCTTCGGCCTCCTCTACTTTATGCCTCGACTGTACCAGCTCGGTCACCTCATTCGCAACAGCGATAACTCCGCTGATAGTTCCGTCACTTTCGTGGAAAGCTTCATATACGAAGGTGACGAACCGGGTCTCGATCTTTCCGTCACGGGGCAGCCTGACCGGTAATTCTGTAGCGGTATAGCGCTCACCTGTGATGTATACGCCTTTCAGAATTTCCTCGAACCCCTGCTCCCTGCCCTCCAGCAAGCCGTCGAACAACGGCTTATGCAATATATTTTCAGCTGGTTTACCCCACAGTTCGAACATTCGCTGGTTGGCGATCTCCACGATATGATCCGGCCCTTTCAGCACACACATGGCAATCGGCGCATCGGTTACCAGGCTTCGGAAGTTTCTTTCCGACTCCTGTATCTGCCGGCGGGTGCGGACGCGTTCGGTAACATCTACGGCGGTAACCAAAATCCCCCGCAGATGCCGCTCCGGGTGATCCAGCGGACTGTAAGTAAAATCCATGAAGATCTCCTTTACCTCCTCGCCCATTCTGATATAGACCGGGGCATCAAAGGCATGATATGGTTTGCCGGTGTAGTAAACCTCCCTCAGAAGAGCCGGAAATTCCTGATCCTTCAGTTCAGGCATAAATTCCAGCAGCAGCGTGCCTACAATACTTTTATCACGGCCCCACAGCTTCAGCATCGGGTCGTTTGCCGCAATTAATCTCATCTCCGGACCTTCCAGCACAGCTGTAGCAATGGGAAGAGTTTGAATTAGTATATTCATTTAAAAAGGAGAGCCGGTTTTATTCTAAATTGAGATCATTAACTTTTGGCAAAGTAAAAAGCCTTCATTGACAGACTAACCCGAGAGGCTGTAATTGGTTACAATATAATGTATTTGCCATAATATCCGCAAAGCCCGTCCCCAAAATTTTTCAGGCCGGCATAAAAGTATAACGCTGAATTCCCCGATAGGTTCCGGTTTTAACTTTGATAGTCGGGTATAGTAAACCAGAACGAGCTCCCTTTACCTGATCTACTGTTCACGCCAATTTCTCCGCCGTGCATTTTTATGATCTCGGCAGAAATGTGCAAGCCCAGACCCACGCCCCCGGAAAGTGCATTCTTCCCTTCCGTACCCTGAACATAGCGTTGAAACAAACCAGCAATCTTTTCGGCAGGGATACCCGGGCCTTTATCCTCGACTGATATCCTTGTTGCCTTATCAAACTTTTCGGCCCGCACCTTAATTCGTTTCGATTGTGGGGCATACTTCACCGCATTGTTAACCAGGTTAACTATAACCTGATCAATCTTCGAATAATCAGCATAGATCTCAGTTTGGTCATCACCTTCAAAAACAATTTCATGAGTTCCGGCTATCCGCACATGATTACAGCATTCACTAACCAGATCGGCTACCTTAAACCGGGTTTTATTGAGGTTCACCTGCCCCTGTGTGAGCTTGCTGACGTTCAGGAGATCTTCAATGAGATTGCTCAGCTTTACCAGACTCTGATTGCTCTGCTCCAGGAGCATGGACGCCCGGGGCGGAAGATCAGTTAAGACGCGGCTTAATAACTGCAAACTTGCCTTCAGACTGGTAATGGGCGTTTTCAGCTCATGGCTCGCCACGCCAATAAAATCGTCACGTTGCAGCTGAATGTTCTTCTCGGTGGTGATATCGGTAACAGTGCCTACTATCCTGACGGGCTCTTCGTCCTCATTGAACTCTACCATACCTTCAACCCGTATCCATGAGGTCTTTTCTCCTTTTAATATCCGTACGTCATAAGAGAGCTTTCCGGTTGTCAGCGCTTCGTCGAAGGCATCCTTCCATGTTTGTTTGTCGTCCGGATGAATGCGCTCTACATACTCGTTATGGGAAACGGGAATAAATCCAAAAATATGGTGCGTTTGCGGCGATGTAACATACTGATTGGTCGTCAGGTGATAGTCAAAAGTGCCGATAGCTGATGCCTCAAATGCCAGCCTGGCCCGCTCTTCTGCCTCTTCAAGCTTCTTTCGGGCCATCACCTGACTGGTAACATCAATCGCCACCGTAATTATTCCGGTGATGTTTTCATCAGCTTCTCTGAACGCTTCATAGACCAGATCCACGTAAATCGTTGCGGCTTCGCCATTCCGCAGCAGCTTGACCGGCACTTCACTCGCCCGGTAATGTTCGCCGGAGGTATAAACCTTTGATAATATATCTTCAAACCCCTGTCCCCGCACTTCAGGCACCCCTTCAAATATGGGTTTGTTCATCACTTGCGCCGCCGTTTTTCCCCATAACTCAAACATTTTTTCATTGGCAACCTCAACCACATAATCCGGTTCTTTTAGTATACACATAGCAACCGGAGCGTGTAAAACCAGGCTCCGGAAGTTTTTTTCCGATTCCAACAGCAGCTTTCTTGATACAATCCGTTCCGTCACGTTATTTGCTATGATCAGAACGCCATACACTTCTCCGCTTTCCCGTTTCAGCGGACTGTATGTATAGTCCAAAAACTGTTGCTGAAGGCCTCCACTGCTATTCAGAAATACCGGTGCCTCGTGAGCATCATAGGGCCGGCCGGTTTTAAATACGTCATTTAACTGCTGCAATAAATCCTGATGTTCAAATTCCGGTAACGCCTCAGTAAATGGCCGTCCGAGAACGCTTCTGTCCTTGCCCCAGAGTTTAAGCATGGCTTCATTTACAGACACCAGCTTCAGTTCAGGTCCGTCTAAAACCGCTGCCGGCGCCGGCAGGCTTTGAATGATTTGCTCGTTTTGATATAAATATGCTTGCATGGGCCCTTCCGTTGTAAAGCAAAAAGTATGCAGACTTCGGTCTCGTCTCTTTGCCCGGTTGGTTATTAGTTTTAAATTCGGCAATTATAAAAACGGCAATGTTTGAAGTTCTGTTTAAAGAGGTAACAAAACGAATTCAGCTCACAACGGAAGAAGAAGAGATCTGCAAAACCCTTTTTGTGCCTAAAAAACTCCGTAAGAAACAGTACCTGCTGCAGCAGGACGATATCTGTAAAAACCTGACGTTCATAGAAAAAGGTGTCCTGCGCTTATATTCGCTCGATGAGGCGGGTAACGAGCATATCCTCCAGTTTGGCCTGGAGGGATACTGGATCGCGGATATGTATAGCTTTATATCGCAGGAGCCATCCACTTACAATATTGATGCGGTAGAAGATGCAGAACTGCTGCTGATCTCCCACAAAGATATTGAACTCCTGTACGAACGGGTTCCGAAGTTTGAGCGTTACTTCCGGATTTTGGGGCAAAATAACATTCTTACCCTGCACCGGCGCCTGACCGGCTCGCTCAGCTACACCGCCGAAGAAAAATACCTGCAGCTTTTAGCAAATTTTCCAACCATCGTAAACCGGGTGCCGCAGCACATGATCGCCTCCTACCTGGGAATTACCCGCGAAACGCTGAGCCGCATCCGCAAACAGCTGGTGACTAAAAAATAGCATTCCATTGATCTATCTCACGGTTATTTTGTAATCCAGGTCAACAGATCAGGATCGTCCGGCGCTTTACCTTTGTACTATCAAAAACAAAGTACAACGGCAATGAAACAAACAATAGCAATCATCGGAGCTACAGGTAACATGGGATCGGCCATTGCCCGAAGCCTTTCCGAAGGCCCCTACCGTTTGCTGCTGATGGCACGCGATTCAGAAAAGCTTCATGCCCTGCAGACAGAGATCTCAGTATCCGGGGCCGACGCTGAAATAATCGGTTGCCCGAAAGATGCCAGCTGGGAAGCGGATATCATTATCCTGGCAGTTCCTTATGCCGCTGAGGCCGAAATAGCGCCCAAGATCAGACAGTTTGCAACACGTAAAATCGTCATCAGCATTGCTAATCCGCTGAACGAAACCTCTAACGCTCTGGTTACAACTTCCGATACAAGCGCAGCGGAAGAACTGCAAAAGCTGCTTCCCAACTCAACGGTGGTCAAAGCGTTAAACACGACATTCGCCGCGGATTTTTCAAACCCGGTTATCGATGGGAAAACCGTCGACTCCTTTATAGCGGGTAACGATGAAGACGCTCTGCTGGAAGTGACGAAACTGGTTGAGACGATCGGCTTTAATCCGATCGTAGCAGGTGATCTCGCGGTGAGCCGCACGCTTGAAAACATGCAGTTGCTGCTCATTCGGCTGGGCATGAAGTACAATTATAACTGGCTTGCAGGCTGGAAGATCCTGCATAATTAAAACCGGCAATATAGTCGCCGGCCAACGATCCACAATCGCTTATTAATCACTTACATAAAACAAAAAACAAAACAGACATGAAAAAAGCACTAGTTATTGCATTTGTATTGCTTCAAACGGCGGTTTTCGCCCAGACAACAACATGGAAAGTTGACAAGGCTCACTCCAAACTGACTTTCTCAACCACTCACCTGGGTATTTCCGACATTGAAGGATTATTTAAAGACTTCGACGTGACAGTCAATACTTCAAAAGAAGATTTCAGCGATGCAACATTTGAACTGACCACAAAAGTTGGTTCTATTGATACCGAAGTGGAAATGAGAGACAATCACCTGAAAAGCGCTGATTTCTTTGATGCGGCCAAGTATCCAACCATGAAGTTCAAAAGCACATCTATTAAAAGAGCAGGTGCCAATAAATATAAATTAACAGGAAACTTTACACTTATGGGCGTAACCAGGCCGGTAACCCTTGACCTGTGGTACAGAGGCACCGTTACCAACCCGACGTCTAAAGCACCGACAGCCGGCTTCCAGTTAACCGGAACCATCAAACGTTCTGACTTCAACCTCGGTCCTAACTTCCCTGCTCCGATGATCAGCGACGAAGTTCAGATCAAGGCTGACGGCGAATTCACAAAATAAAATAAGGTATTGAGGGGCATTCCGATAAAACACATTGTCGGATGCCCTTATTAACGGACTTTTAGTGATGAAAAGACGTACATTCATTAAAAGCCTTGCTTACGGAGGAATAGGAATGACTACACTATCAGCACTTAACAGGTTTACCGGCAGCCTGCCGGAAGACAACTATCTGATGCCCGTATTATTTGTCGGCCATGGTTCACCCATGAACGGCATCGAGGATAATGCTTTCAGCCGGCGGTGGACGGCCATGGCACAGGAGATACCGACACCCAAAGCGGTGCTGGTGGTTTCTGCCCACTGGTTCAGTCAGGGAACTAAAGTTACCGCCATGGACTTCCCCCAAACCATTCACGACTTCGGCGGCTTTCCGCAGGCATTGTTCGATGTGCAGTATCCGGCTCCCGGCAGTATCGCGGTAGCTAAAGAAACCGCATCGCTGATCAGATCGGCACATGTGGAGCTGGATCACGACTGGGGTCTGGATCACGGCACGTGGACCATCGTACGCCACATGTATCCCGAAGCCAATATTCCGGTACTCCAGTTAAGTATCGACTATACCAAAGGCCCGCAATATCATTACGACCTGGCCAGAGAGCTGTACAGTCTGCGTAAAAAGGGTGTCCTGATCATGGGAAGCGGCAACATGGTGCATAATCTGCGCATGATCGCCTGGAATAAGATCAACGACAGCTACGGCTTCGACTGGGCGCTGGAATTGAACAATAAATTCAAACAGCTCATTGCCGATGGCAATCATCAGGCGCTGATCAACTACCAGACCATCAGCAAGGATATTCCGCTGGCCATCCCCACTCCCGACCATTACATACCGCTGATGTATAC
>DASWXL010000042.1:0-18471 GCA_036405495.1 Sphingobacteriaceae bacterium
GATCACCGTTCCGGTTCCATGGTCTATAAAAAAATATTTACCGATCTGTGCACCGGGATGTACATCGATACCTGTCCTGGAATGCGCATACTCCGTGAGAATACGGGGAAGGAGTGGAATGTCGAGCGTTAGCAGCTTATGGGCGATACGGTAAAAGCAAATGGCATAAAAGCCCGGGTAGGTACGGATGATCTCGAATTCCGACTTTGCGGCCGGATCGCCCTGCAAGGCGGCAGATGCATCCGTATTCAACGTTGAATACAGATCTGGTACCGAACGAAAGAAGTTCCTTGCCATTTGTTTATGATCGCGGTTTTGACACGCGGTGGTATTGCTGAGGATCATTTCCAGATCGTCTTCCAGCTTATAGAAAGCGTTCTTAATGTCGGCAACAGATAAGAATTCATTTTTGATGTGTTCCGGGAACAACAAATGGATCAGCTGCAAAGCCCATTCTGCGATCTGTGCATTAGGAGGTACCGATTCAACGTCAAGTTGCTTATTCCGGATGTGATGCAGAAATTCTTCGTCCATATTCTATGTTCTGTGAAGCGCGCTAAACTTCCACATCATTAATAAAAAATGTATGCTTTCGGTTTACATTGTGAGAAATTATTTTTCGGCTAATTGTTACACAGCGCGCATCCACCGGTATCCGTACGGATTCATCACGATAGTTTTACCGATCTTGTTTAGCGGCTCATCACCAAGCAGCTGTACCAGTTCTTTTTCCCTGAGCCCGGACCAGGTAAGTTCGACGACGACTCTTTCATCGCCCAGGTTATGAAGGAACCAGACTTGCTCGTCGTCGTAGCGGAAGCTGTGAACAAATACAGCAGGATGTGCTCCCTGAAAGGTTTCCGGTATTCCCAACCCGATGCCGGGAAATTGTCTGCGGGTAGTGATCAGGTGTTCTATCCAGTTCAGCAGCGAACCGGGTTTACCCTGTGAGGCGGCCACGTTCACGTGTTTAAAGCTGTAATGTCCGTCGGATATTACGGGGTGCGTGTAGTTTTCTTCCGAAGACGAGAAGCCTGCATGGATACTGCTGTTCCATTGCATGGGCGTACGAACGCTTGATCGGCCTTCCAACCGAAGGTCTTCACCCATGCCAAGCTCGTCGCCATAGCGGATCATGCATATACCGGGAAGCGTAAATAGTAAGCTGTAAGATAATTCGAGTCGCTGCTGGTCGCCATTCAACATGGGAGCCAGCCTTCTTCGGATTCCTGATCCGAAGATCTTCATGTTATCTTCCGGAGCAAATGCGGTATATATAGCGTTTCGTTCTTTTTCGTTGAGCAGCTTAAGGGAAAGCTCATCATGGTGGCGTAAAAAATTAAGCCACTGATTCTCTTTTTCAAGTGCCGGAAGTTTTTTTAAGGCTTTGTGCAGCGGGTCTGCGCTTTTTAGGGCCAAAGCCAGGAATAAGTGCTGATTCAGGTAAAAATTGAAAACCATATGCATCTTTTTTCCGGCTTCCATGAAAGTGCTCATTTTAGCAGGCTCAAGATTCGTTTCGGCGAGCAAAATGCCGTCGCTTGCCCTAAGGGAAATAAAATCCCTCATTTCAACAAGAAATCCGCTGAGATCTTCCTGATCGGCGCCGGAAATCCCGTAAGGCTCGATCAGCATCTCCGCTGCATCGATGCGGAAGCCGGAGACGCCCAGCCTTAACCAAAATCCGATTATCCGTAAGATCTCAGATCTCACGTGTGGATTGGCAATGTTCAGGTCAGGTTGTTCCTTGTAGAACCGGTGAAGATAGTATCTCTGAGCTACCTCATCATATGTCCAGATCGTATCAACCTCGCCGGAAAGCATAACACGCTCGTCTTCATAATCGAGGGGTCTGTCCGACCATACATAATAGTTATAGTACTTTGAGGCGGCATCTTTTCTGGCTTCCTGAAACCACGGGTGTTGTATGGAAGTGTGGTTAACGACCAGGTCCACAATTATCTTTATTCCTAACCCGGAGGCTTTATCCATAAACTCGGCGAAGTCTCCTAATGTTCCCAGCCGGTTATCTACGTTGTAGTAATCCAATACATCATAGCCGTTGTCACGATTGGGTGACGGGTAAAATGGAAGCAACCAAATGCAGTTTATTCCTAATCCGGCGAGGTAGTCAAGCTTTTTGATGAGTCCCTGGAAATCGCCTGTGCCATCGCCGTTTGAATCATAAAAGGTTTCAATATCGAGTGAATAGATGATCGCGTTTTTGTACCAGATATGGTTCATGCATGTTAACCATTTACCGGGTAAGCAATCGTGGTCATTAACGCGTTTTCACTCTGCCGTGAATCAAGGCGTGTGTGCTGAACGACCACAGGAACATCTGATACGATCACACAAGCATATTCGGTGTCCAGCGGTATCGGTTCCGGATCGACGAGGTCGTTAAAACGGATATGCTTTGTTCTTCTTGCGGGGACGCTGACCAAAAAGGGGCCGAGCGGCTCACGATCCGAAAAAAAGATGCGCATCTCCAGGCTGGCATCCTCGTCTGATGTGTTTAGAATGCAGGCGGTTTCATGGCTTGTCATGTGTGGTTCGGGTCCATTGCTGGCTGAGGGGATATATCCTTCGGCGATAGCCCAGATCTTTTTGCCGATTGCAGTCATTTTATCATTGGGTTTTAAACTTCCAGGTAACCGTTCAACATCCGGTAAACCTGCATTGTTTATAGCATTACGCTTATACCGTTAATGGCGTGATTGCCAGCTCGTGGTAAAAGGCCCAAACATTTCAATTCTCCGCAAGTTGTTTTATGGGAGCACGACAGCAAAAGTGTGGGTTATGATCGATGTGCGGAATGATATAAGCAAAGTAGCTGCCTCCGGTTCGGGGTATTGGCAATTTACCTTCTCTGCCTTTCTGCAAATTTTCCAGGTTTAATTTACGATGTGATAATGAAGATAGCGCAGATAGCACCGTTATATGAGGCTGTTCCACCAAAACTATATGGAGGTACGGAGAGGATTGTACATTATTTGACCGAAGAACTGGTAACTCAGGGGCATGAAGTTACGCTGTTCGCAACGGCAGACTCAAAGACCAGCGCACGCCTGATCGCAAATGCAAAGAGTGGCCTGAGATTGGATAAATCCTGTACAGACACGCTGGCTCCGCATATTTGTCAGCTGCACGACGTTATTCAGCTGGCTCATGAATTTGATATCCTGCATTTTCATATCGATTATCTTCATTTCCCGTGTACGCAAAGGCTGAATACTCCTTGCGTTACCACCTTGCACGGCCGGTTAGATATTCCGGAACTTCAGGGAATCTACCGGCGTTTTATTTTACAACGGGTAATTTCTATTTCAATGAGTCAGAGGGCTCCTTTACCCAGGGCAAACTGGTTGGGCACGGTTCATCATGGTCTGCCCCGAAGCTTGTTCCGCATGGGGACGGGGAAAGGTGGCTACCTGGCGTTCATCGGAAGGATCTCTCCCGAAAAAGGGGTTGACCGGGCCATAGAGATTGCGATCGCAGCCGGCATGAAGATCAGGATCGCCGCAAAAATTGATAAAGCCGACCAACAATATTATGACCAGAATATTAAACACCTTTTCGGGCATCCGTTGGTTGAATTTATCGGAGAGATCGACGAGGCGCAAAAAGGAGAGTTTTTAGGTGATGCGAAAGGGCTGCTTTTTCCCATCAACTGGGCAGAGCCGTTCGGGTTAGTGATGATCGAGGCTATGGCGTGCGGTACGCCGGTCATCGCTTTTAAAAATGGTTCCGTGCCCGAGGTAATTGATCCTTACAGAAGCGGTTATATCGTTGAAACGATCGGTGAAGCTGTGGAAGCGGTGTTCAAACTGGATAGGATATCGAGAGACGGCGTACGGCGGGTCTTTGAAGAGCGCTTTACCTCATCCAAAATGGCATCCAACTATCTGGAAATTTATAAGGCTGTGATCCGGACACACCAGAATAGCTTGAACAGGAGCGTCAAATCTTTCAAGACCCTGCCATCATTTGGTAACGAAGGAAATGTAAAAAAAGTAATCTGAAACACCTAATGCAATCAGACGATTTACTTCAGCCCATAGACGACAAGTTCCATATTTCGCCTGACGCCGTCAATACCGACGACCGCGTTAACGTACTCAATCATTCCAATACTTTCGGACTTTTCGATCGCTGGGGGAATATAATCCCGCACGGAAATATGGTCCAGGGAATTTACCACGATGGTACCCGCTTTCTTAACCAACTTATCTTAACGATCAATAACCAAAAGCCGCTGTTACTGAGCAGTACCATTAAGGAAGACAACGATATCCTGTCGGTAGATCTGACGAACCCGGCCCTGGAGGGGTGCGGCGTGCCGGATAACATCATTCACATATCCCGCAACCAGTTCGTTCGCGAGGGAAGTTATTTTGAAGAGATCTCAAGCTTCCACTACGGGCATGAGGCATGTTCTTTTGAGATCAACCTTTCTTTCAATGCTGATTTTAAAGACATATTCGAGATCAGGGGGATCGAAAGGAGAACTGTAAGCAACGGTGTTGTATATAATGCTGATGACAAAAGTTGTGTAATGCAGTATGACGGTCTTGACGGGATCACAAGAAAGACCGTTATTACGTTTGATTCCAAGCTTGATTATAAAGTTAGCAGGAATAAGGCGACATTCTTCGTGATGCTGATCCCTGATAAGGCTATCAGTATCCGGTATTCCGTCACATTTCTAACGGATGGCCACGACCAAAAGACGGCGAGCTATCCGGAAGCGAGGGAAGCAATACAGATCGAGCTTACCAGTAACCGTTCACTTTTCGCCGATATTTTCACGTCGAATGAACAGTTCAATCACTGGATCACACGCTCTAAGGTCGACTTACTGTCATTACTGGCACGGACGGACCAGGGGCAGTATCCCTATGCAGGCGTACCATGGTTTAATACACCATTTGGCCGGGATGGTATCATTACAGCCCTGGAGACGTTGTGGGTCGCTCCTGAGATCAGCAGGAGTGTCCTGATGTTTCTGGCCAGCAGGCAGGCCACAGAACTGATTCCTGAAAAAGATGCCGAACCTGGAAAGATCCTTCACGAAGCCCGATCTGGAGAAATGGCCAATACCGGCGAAATTCCCTTCAAAGAGTACTACGGAACGATCGACGCGACTCCACTATTTGTGATGCTTGCCGGGATGTATTATGAGCGGACAGCCGATATCGAATTGATTAAAAAGATATGGCCGAATATTGTTGAAGCGATCAGCTGGATCAACAATTACGGCGACCTCGATGGCGACGGTTTTGTCGAATACAAGCATAAAGCAAAAAACGGGCTGACCAATCAGGGGTGGAAAGACTCCTTTGACTCGATCATGTACGAAGATGGCCAGCTTGCAGAGCCGCCGATCGCTCTTTGCGAAGTGCAGGGCTATGTGTATAGTGCTAAGTTGTTCGCTGCAAAACTGGCTATGGTCCTGAAGCAAGAAGATTTTTCCCGGCAGATGTACCATGAGGCTTCTTCATTGAAAAAAAACTTTAATGAAAAGTTCTGGGATGAAAAGCTGAGCTGTTATGTACTTGCCCTGGACGGAAATAAACAACCGTGCCGTGTCGTTTCCTCAAACCCCGGGCATTCGTTGTTTACAAAAATAGCGGATCATGATAAAGCGCAGAAACTTGCCGATACCTTGTTAAGTGACGATATTTTCAGCGGATGGGGTATCCGGACCTTATCCCGACTGGAGAACAGGTACAATCCGATGTCTTATCATAACGGGTCGGTGTGGCCCCATGACAACGCAATAATAGCTTATGGCCTATCACTTTACGGGTTTCATGAACACGTCTTGAAAATAATCCGTGCCGTCTTTGATGCTTCATTATATATTCCGTTGCAACGATTGCCGGAACTGTATTGTGGCTTTGACAGGCGGGCCGGTGAAGGTCCGACGTCTTATCCGGTTGCATGTTCGCCACAGGCATGGTCGGTTGCAGTGGTCTTTATGCTGCTGCAGGCATGTTTCAGGGTCGAAATAAACGCTATAACCAAAACGATTACCTTTAATAAACCGGTTTTACCCGAATATCTCGAATTTGTTTCGATCAGGAATCTTAACCTGAAAGGACTTGTCTGTGATCTGCAATTCAAGCGGCTTCAGAATGATGTTGGTTTCAACCTTCTGCAGAAACCGGAGGGTTGGGACATTATTATCAGGAAATAAAGAGCTAATCCTCCTCATATTCGATACTATTTGCCTCATAGCCCTTATTTAACGCGAGGTTCAGCCGGATCTTGTCCAGCTTTTCTTCAGTCGCATCCTCATCGCTTAAGTAAACAGAGTGGATCACTTCGCCCGTTTGTGCCAGATAGAACTTATACCTTTTAGAATCAGCTGCCATTTCTGATAGAACAGCCCGGTCTTAATTTTGTTAACGGAGACCTGCCAATATGCTACCCGGTCAGTTCAGCTAAAAAAGCCGAAAATGTATTCTCGGCCGCCAGATAACTTTGTAATAAAGTGAACTGATTCCTGGCCCTGTTCAGGTTGTGCTCCGGATAAGAGGTAGGGTAATACACGTCTCCGTTTAAATAATCTGTTAAAAACCGGATGGCCTGCATATAGATCATAAATTTGCCCGAATAGGTGATCAATGCCTTTTCTGTATCGGTCAGGGTCGATGACATTTCACTTAAGTAACCGTCGATAATGGAACTAAAGAAGTCTTCGCGCACCATGACCCTGGTTAGATCGGTTTCTTCTTCATTTGACGGTGAAAGATAAGTTCGCATCATGTCTCCCACATCACTAAAAAAGTAACCCGGCATTACGGTGTCGAGATCGATCACGCAAATGCCACAATGGTCAGCATTGAACAGAACGTTGCTGATCTTAGTATCGTGATGGATCACCCGTAAAGGAACCGTCTCATTCTCCACAATTGACCGGTAGGTTTCGACAATACCCCGGTACTTGGCTGCTTTACCTACTTCATCTTCAGCAAGTTTCAACCGTGATGGTGAAGCGTTGTTGCAGGCGTCTTCGAACTGCCGGAAACGCAGGAGTAAGTTATGAAAATCGGGTAGCGTCATTTTTAATTCGGACGTGTCAAATCCAACCAGGTTTGCTGTGAACTTTCCGAATTGCCGGGCGGCCTCAAATGCCTGTTTACGATTTTTTACGGTTTCAAGTGTCAGCGAATCTTTGACATAAGGCATGAAACGATAAGTTTCGCCATTTGGTCCTGTAACCAGGTACTCGCCGTTCTTTGCCTTTACCAGCGGCACAAACCGATAATCCGGATGGTTTCTGGATAAGTACGCCGCTATCCGGTTAATGTTTTCAGCAATGTCATCAGGCGATTTGAACACATTGGTGTTTATCTGCTGAAGGACAAACTCCCCGGAGTGCGCGCCGATCTTCCAGGTATTATTGATGAGACCTGAACTCAGTTTCTGTATTTCAAAGCGGTCTGTATTAATCCCAAACTTTTCTATAATGTCGTCAAGCATCGAAATTCTGATCTGTGGAATACAAATCTAATAAACGGGGTGTCTAACTATATGCTCAAACGTTTGACTTATTTTTTGTTTCAATAAGTTCCGATTTGCTAACCACCGGGTAAAAGGCCTGATTACTTTCATCCACCTACTTTTTGTTAAGTAAGTCGGGTAGTATTTCGGTAGCCTTTTGTACCTGCATATTAATTCGTAAGCTGGCTTTTTTACCCTTAATCGGGAGGGCGTTTGTGTTTTATGCTTTTGAAACCTGCGGATCAGTGCACTTCGGCCAGTTCTGTCTTGCTGAATTCCTCGCTTATCCGTTTCTGTAATTCATAAGGTACGGGGGCATAGCCGGAAAAACGGGTCCGGACCTTCGCTCTTCCCTGGCTGAGATTCCGGAGAGCCGGCAGGAGCCTGTCCAGCTCGGCGAGCGGAATTTTCGCCCGTATGATCTGGTGATCCTTTTCCGTGTCCATGGTTGTTATGGTACTCCGCCGGCTTTGCAGCTCCGTCATTACATCACCCATTAATGAAGCCGGCAGCAGAACTTCCAGTTCATGAACAGGCTCGAGCAACTGCGGCTCAGCCCGCAGGAATGCATCTTTGAACGCCATCATGCCCGCAATTTTGAAAGAAATGTCATTACTATCGACCGGATGCATTTTTCCATCATAGACGCTTACCCTTACATCTCGCACAAATGAGCCTGTAACCGGCCCCTCCGACATTTTTTCCATCACCCCCTTTAAGATCGAGGGAATGAAGCGGGCATCGATCACTCCGCCGACAATACAATTGTTGAACACAAGCTTACCTCCCCATGGCAGTTCCACCGTCTCCGTATCTCGAACCTGATATTCTTTTAACGGCGGAATGCCGTCATACCAGGGTTCTATCTTCATATAAACTTCGCCGAACTGGCCGGCACCACCCGATTGTTTTTTATGGCGGTAAGACGACGAAGCGGGCCTCTGTATGGTTTCCCGGTAGGGGATTTTGACCTTCTCGAAATCTACCTGCATTCTGTAAATGTGCTCGAGCTTCCATTTTGTCAGGGTTAAATGCAATTCTCCCTGTCCCTCGAGGATAACCTGTTTCAGTTCCTGGTTATATTCAATGGAAAGAGTGGGATCTTCGAGGTGGATCTCGTTAAGGATCTCGCTAAGCTTTTCATCATCCTGTTTGTTTCTGGCCACTATGGCAACCCGCATTTTTGGTGGAGGAAATTCTATCGGTTGAATATTCCCTTTTGATCCTTTGCCATTGAGCGTATGATTCACGTAGCTGTTTTTGAGCTTCAGCGTGCATCCTATGTCACCGGCTTTGAGTTTGGTTACAGGGATCCGGTTTTTGCCATCTGCGATAAACAGCTGGGCAAGCCGCTCCACAACAGATGTTTTTTCATTCTGGAGTTCAGCACCCACCTCAACCTCGCCTGACAAGACCTTGAAAAAAGATAGTCTGCCCAGGTGCGGTTCTACCAGCGTTTTGAAAATAAACAAACGCGTTGGGCCGTCAGGGTCACAGATCACTTCCTCGCCGTCCTCGGTTAATAATCCGGAAACTTCAACCGATGAGGGAGCCACATTGTCAATGAAGCCCATCATCCGGCCGGTACCCATATCTCTCTTTGCCGAAACGCAAAAAACAGGAAACACCTGGTGCTTCATCATCCCGATCTTCAGGCCTTCACGAAGTTCGTCTTCGTCGAGGCTCCCTTTTGCAAAGTACTGCTCCATCAATCCTTCATCGTTTTCAGCAGCTTTTTCTACCAGTTCATTGTGCAGCGCATCTGCACGTGGTCTTTCACTCTCGGGTATCGGATGTTTTTCCGGTTTGCCGCCAGTCGCCGGGAATTTGTACATGACCATTTTCAGCAGGTCGATGATACAGTTGAACTCCGATCCCGTTTCAAGGGGATATTGCATTACGGTAACCGCTGAGCCCAAAAAGGCTTTGGCTTGTTCGACGGTTTCATTAAAGTCAGCCTTTTCATTATCCAGTTGGTTTACAGCGAGAATAGTGGGTTTATTGTACCGGTCAACATAGTCCCACAATAGTTCCGTGCCGACCTCAATACCGTTCTGGGCATTCAACACCAGAACAACTGTGTCGCAAACCGTTATAGCAGTGATCACTTCACCTATAAAATCATCGAGTCCGGGCGTATCTATGATGTTGATCTTGTAGTCGCGCCATTCGGTATGCATGTTCGTTGCATAGACCGAGTTTCCCCGTTCATGCTCGATCTCACGGTAATCAGAAACGGTGTTTTTTTCTTCTACGGATCCGCGGCGATTTATAATTCCGGCTTCAAACAGCATGGTTTCGGCAAGCGTGGTCTTGCCGCTTTTCGCGGAGCCGATAAAAACGATGTTCTTGATGTGCTTTTCGTCGAATGTCTTCATAATTCAGGTCAGGATTGGTCAATTTTTAAACAATATTTATGAGAAGAATGATTTAACAATCAGGTATTCTCCGAAATAAAGTTCAGGTAACGCCATAGCGGATTTCGATTCCGTAATTTTATTTCTGAGCCCGATGCGTTGCGCTGTCTATAAAAAAAATAAATGCTCCCGTATACAAGGATAACTGCGTAGAGTTTTTCATTGCGCTCGACGGAGATAAAAGTTATTTGGGAATTGCTTCCAACCATGTTTCGTTCTGATCTGCATGGTGCCATGCTATTTGCTTATCTGGTATTACGCGGTTTCGGCCCATAAAGTGAAATGCAGGTAAGTACGCGTTTGTAGGTTCGGACAAAAAAAGCCCATAGGTATCCCTATGGCTTTTTTGATTTCATTCGCTTTGAGAGGGGGGCGGATCTATGTTGGATATCGGCTGATCGGTGATCCGAAACGACTGAAGCGATCCGCTGTAAACAAAAAATGCTCCCAATGGGAGCATTCTTTCTTTTTGCGGAGAGAGAGGGATTCGAACCCCCGGACCTTTTACAGTCAACGGTTTTCAAGACCGCCGCAATCGACCACTCTGCCATCTCTCCGGGGGCAAAAGTACAAACTCACTTCTATTCTGCAAAAAAGGAAATGCTTTTTTTTGAGTATTGTCTTTAACAGTAAGATTTTCAGGAAGAAAAATTATTCCGATGATTTCTTCTTCTCCAATTTCTCGTCTGCAGGCGTACTCTTAAAGGTATTATAGCGCGGTTTAACAATACGGATACTTCGTTTTGAAAGATCGATGCTGGCGTTCAGTTCGAAACCCAGCAGTATGATCAGAGAATTCAGATAGAGCCAGATCATGACCACGATCAATGTCCCTATCGAGCCGTAAAGCTTATTATAGGTTCCGAAATTATTAATGTAGAAAGCAAATCCCCAAAAAGTGAGCGCAGCAAGGATCGTTGCAAGCCATGACCCTGCACTGAACAGTTTCCACTTCTTCGAGTGAGAAGGCCCATAGCGGTATAAAATTGATATGGTGACAAAATAGATGGCAAGCAGAATGATCCACCTTACAAATGCGATCACATGGATCCAGAAACTGTCTTTAAACAGCAGTCTGTCTTTTAGAAAACTTAGCACAAACTCACTGACGGTGATCAGGCCCAAACCAATGATCAGTGCAAGTGCCATGATAACGGTAAGGGTCATTGCAACGAAGCGTTGTTTAAGATAACTTCGCGTTTCGAGGATCAGTGACGATTTGTTAAATGCCCGCATAAGCGTGCTTACTCCGTTGGTTGAGAACCAAAGTGCCAGGATAAAGCCGACAGACAGCAGGCGGCCGTTCTGATTTTCAATAATGTCTTCAAGCGTCGTTTGAAATGCCAGAAAAGCATTATGGGGCAGCACCAGAGCGATCAGATCGAGCAATTGTGGCTGGAAATCATCGATCGGAATATAGGGGATAAGCGTGAACAGAAATATAAGGGCCGGAAATATGGCCAGCATAAAATTATAGGCCAGTGACGACGCTTTGTTTACAAGTGAGTCTTTTCCGATCTCCTGGAAGAAAAATGTAGCAACGGTATACAGAGGCAGCGGACTGAACCCGGGTAATATCACCACCTTGGTCCAATCAAGGAAATGATGATACGATTTAAATCTCAAAAGAAATTTATGCAGCCACTTCATTAAGTTATTTAAAGAATTGACCCATCTTCTCCAGAAATTCTGCTGAAGGAAGGCAAGGCCTGTTCCGCTTCATGTCAATAAACGCCAATGTGGTTTCACCTATGTTGATCAGCTGATCCTGCTCGTTGAACAATTCGTATCTGAAATGGATCCGGACACCGGGCATTTTATCAACGGTTACCTTTACGGTGATTTCTTCGTCGTACAATGCCGGTTTAATGTACTTACATTTCATCTCCAGAACGGGCATCATAATGCCGTCCGCTTCCATAGATCTGTAAGTCATACCTAAGCTGCGCAGCATCTCGACCCTGCCCACCTCATAGAACTCAGCGTAATTGCCGTAATACATGTAGCCCATCTGGTCGGTTTCGCCATAGCGCACCCTTATTCTTGTTTTGTGTTCAAACATCACCGCTTAATATTGAGCAGATTGAGTGCCTGTTGAAATTTTCGGGCATTTACCAGGTGATCCTGTTCGGTCACAGCGAAGTTATGGTATCCCGAAAAATCCTCTTTGGCACACATATAAATATAGTCATGCTTTTTGTAATTCAATACGGCATCAATAGCGCTGATGCTTGGAAGCATGATCGGCCCCGGCGGCAGACCGGCATTTAAATACGTATTGTAAGGCGATCTGATAGCTAAGTGGCGGTTCAGCACCCGGCGGATAGTGAAGTCTTTCGCAGCGAAAATTACGGTAGGATCCGCCTGCAGGCGGATGCCCCTGCGGTAGCGGTTCAAATATAACCCGGCAATGACCGGCATTTCATCATCGTGCAGTGCTTCAGCATCGACTATAGAGGCAAGAATGCTGACCTGAACAGGGTCAAGGCCTACTTTTTCTGCTTTTGCCTTCCGTTCCGTACTCCAGAACTTTTGATACTCGGTATGCATTCGCTTAAAAAAATCATCGGCAGAAGTATTCCAGTACAGCTCGTATGAGTTAGGAATGAACATGGTAAATACCGTTTCGCAGTTGAAGCCATATTGGTTGACATATGCCGACGAGTCGAGCAACCGGATCAGGGAGAGCGAATCGGTCTCTATTTGGCTGCTTACTTTCCCGGCGAAATCCTCCATCAGTCTCGTTGACCGGAACCTGAGTTTTACCGGCTCCTGATTGCCGGCCTTCAGCATATTGATAAGGCTACGGTTCCCCATTTTCCGTGACAGTTTATATTTTCCGGGTTTGATGTTGTTCATATAATTCATCTTCCCTGCGGCCGAACGAAATGAAAGATCATTTTTCAGCATGTCATTTTCACTAAGCGTCTTCATTACGTCCTCGAAACCAGAGCCGGTAGCGATATACAGGTATTTTTCGTTTTCAGTTACGTTGGGCTTAAAGTAAAGCTGATAATAAGTATAAGCGGTAAAAGCCAGAATGATGAACAGGACGCCTGCTATGGCAATTCCGATCTTCACTTTAAAACTTAGTTTGTTTTTTGGTGACATTTAGGTAAAAGTTATTCGTTGTTTATTCTTTGAAGTGCCAGTAACCCGCCGGTCAGGTTTTTTACATTTTTATATCCCATTGAATGAAGCAGTCTGCAGGCTGTCCGGCTTCTGATCCCCCGTTGGCACACGACTACAAGCTCATCTTCTTTCTCAAAGTCGAGGTCAGCGGTTTTCGTCAGCTTTCCAACGGGGATGTTCGTTCCCCCGATGTTAAATGTGTAGAATTCAAGGGCATCCCGAACATCCAGGATCGTTAATTCTTCTTTGGCAGAAATACGGCTTTTAAGCTCATGAGCTGATATTTCCATGTTATTGTTCTTCTGCAGGGGGCGGGTCGTTGGACAGCACAACATCGATGCGTGTGCCGATGGATACTTTACTTAAAGTATCGCTGATGGCCGGAAGCTGCCTGATCACCTTAGCGTTAAGGGTATCGGTGATCATTCCCTGATAGGATACGGCTCCCAATGAGAGTGACGAGCCTTTTAATGTAAACTGCGTTTCATTAAGCGTGAGTCCCATAAGATTCGGGATATCCACTTCACTAGCCCCCAGGCCGTCGCCCAATACCAGGTTGATCCTTGATCCTTTCGGGATCTCCTGTCCGGCACGCAGTGCTTTTCCGGCAAAATTGATCTCTAAGACTACGTCACGGGCAACATCAGACGTGTAGGTGGTGTCACCCAGTTTCAGCCCGAAGTTATTAAGCGTAGCCCTGGCTTCGAGAAATGTTCTGCCTTCTATGTCGGGGAACTTTACGAACGGCGCCTGCCGGGTAATGATGGTCAGATAGATGGTTCGTTTGATCTTTACATTCGTGTTGGGGTCGGGATCCTGTTCAATGACCAGGCCCGGTTCTTTATCCACCTGGTATACCGAATCGATCTGATATCTGAAACCTTGCTGGTCCAGAACCTCAATGGCATTTTCTACACTCATTCCTTTAAGGTTCGGCACAGGAAGTCCTTCTCCATGCCTGGTGTAAATGCCCAGACTGAAAAATATAACGATCACAAATGCAACGACGGAAACAATTGCGATGATCAGGTTTTTACGGAAGGTTTTTGTTTGGAGATATGTGAAAAACTTACTCATCAAGGTCAGATTTACTCGAAAGGGTCAAAACTATTGAAAAATCACCAAACCGAAAGATAATTAATGTATGGCATTTTAAGTAACGTATTTAAATGATATATATTTGAAAGCATGAAAACAACAGTCGCATTAGTTACCGGAGGCTTTACCGGCGAGTCAGTGATATCTCTTAAAAGTGCTGATTTTGTAGACACCAAACTGAACAGAGACCTTTATGACGTTTATAAGATCATCATTACTAAAGAAAGCTGGTATTATATAGACGATAATGCCCTTAAGCATGAGGTGAACAAGAATGATTTTACATTGAACGTAAAGGATAAGACCATTCGCTTCGATGTTGTTTTCATCATGCTTCATGGATCGCCAGGCGAAGATGGCAGATTGCAGGGCTACCTTGACATGCTGAATATTCCATACACCAGCTGCGACGCACTGACTTCCGCCATTACCATGAATAAGGGTTATACCAAGGCGGTGGTAGCCGATATTGAGCAGCTGAAGATTGCCCGGTCGGTCCAGGTGTTTAACAATACACCGGAAAATGCTGAAGCGATCCGTAATAAGTTAGCACTGCCGTTGTTTATTAAGCCTAACAACGGTGGCAGCAGTATAGGCATGAGCAAAGTCAAGAATTGGGAAGAGCTGCCTGCAGCATTAGAAAAGGCATTCAAAGAAGATACACAGGTTTTAGTCGAGGAATTTATCAGCGGCCGCGAGTTTTCGATCGGAGTGTATAACGGAATTGACGGGATCTCCGTTCTTCCCGCTACGGAAGTGATCCCTGCTAAAGAGTTCTTTGACTTCGAGGCCAAATATACCCCCGGTGTGACCAAAGAGATCACGCCCGGGCGGATGACTCCGGATGAGAAGGAGCGGGTAGAGGACATTGTTACCGCCGTCTACAGAAAATTAAATTGCCGGGGAATGGTCCGTATCGACTATTTTCTGCAGGACGGGACCTCCGACTTTTACTTTGTTGAGATCAATACGATACCGGGGCAGACGGCTCAGAGCTTCATTCCGCAACAGGTAAGAGCTGCCGGCATGCGGGAAGAAGAGTTTTACGGGGGGCTGATCGAAAAGGCGTTGGAGAGCCATGCTGTCAGGGCTTTAGATAGTTTGCGTTAATATTTCGTTCAGGTCAGGTTCGGTCATCCTACGTCTTTTGACGTAGGATGACCGAACCATGTCCCCACCCGGTATAACCAAACTATCTCAGACCCGGCTTTTCATCGCGTTCGGATCTCATGCCGGCAACGCTGGCCGCAGTCGCTTTGGCCATGGTTTAAATGGAATATTTCCCGATGATCTCTTCAGTGACCTTTGCGCCTCTGCCGGTCTTTATATCGATCATCACGTAGTCGAACCAGCCATCGCAGCATAATTTCCCGGTTCTTTTACTGGTGATGTGGAATTCGACCCTGCATCCTTTAGCATTGATCTCGATGATGCCGGTTCTTACTGTAAATTCTTCACCCAGGTTCAGCGGGCGTTTATAATCCACATGAGCGGTTTTTACTACCCATCCATAGCCCTGTTCCATGAATTTTTCCATAGGCATGCCATAAAAACGTTCCATCTGGTCATAACGGGCCGCCAGAACATAGTCGAAATACTTACTGTTATGCACATGATTGAACATGTCAATATCGTCTGGCCGCACTTTGAAATCACTGCTGAACTTACTGAAGTCTGGTTTGCTCATACGGCAAAGGTGGCGTTTCTGAATCAATTTTCAGAATAATACAGATTTGTTTTATACGTATCGGAACCGTATCTTTGCACGCAATTAACAAAATTTGTAAACGCTTTAATATTATTCAGGTAATGTATTTAAGTAAAGAAACCAAGGCAGAAATTTTTGCCAAACACGGAAAAAGTGCAACCGATACCGGTTCAGCAGAAGGACAGGTAGCATTATTTACAACTCGTATCGCTCACTTAACAGGGCATTTGAAGAAAAATAGAAAAGATTTTTCTACTCAGCTGTCGTTGCAGAAGTTAGTAGGTAAACGTCGTGCGATCTTAGCATATCTTTATAAAAAGGATATTTCAAGATACCGTGCAATCATCAAGAATCTTGGTCTGAGAGATATTATCAAATAAATCTTAGCAAAACTTTGAAAAGCCATCCCGTTATCGGATGGCTTTTTTTATTTTTGACACAAAATAGTTCAAATAAAACACAGACACACTAAAAGAGGAAGGTGTGTCGCAATTAAAATTATGAGTTATAACGCAATTAAAAAGTCGTTTGATATCGGCGATGGCCGGATTATCGAAATTGAAACCGGAAAGTTAGCGAAGCTTGCCGACGGTTCGGTAGTAGTAAAAATGGGTGATACCATGTTGCTTGCGACGGTTGTATCGTCAAAGGAAGCGAAAGAAGGAGTGGATTTCCTTCCGTTGTCGGTCGATTATCAGGAAAAATATGCGTCTACCGGACGTATCCCGGGTGGATTTTTACGCAGGGAAGCAAAGCTTTCGGATTACGAGGTGTTGATCTCCCGTCTGGTCGATCGTGCTTTACGTCCGTTGTTCCCTGAAGACTACCATGCAGATACACAGGTCATGATTTCGCTGATCTCTGCCGATAAAGATATTATGCCGGATGCACTGGCAGGTTTGGCGGCGTCAGCTGCTATTGCTGTATCAGATATTCCGTTTAATGGCCCGATCTCGGAAGTTCGTGTGGCCAAGATTGACGGTCAGTTAGTGATCAATCCGCTGATGAGCGATCTGGAACGTGCCTCACTTGAATTTATCGTTGCCGGTTCGGCCAACGATATTGTGATGGTAGAAGGAGAAGCGAACGAGATCTCTGAAGAGGAGATGGTGGAAGCTTTAGAGTTTGCTCATAAAGCCATTAGAATTCAGGTACAGGCTCAGATCGAGCTTGCTGAGATGGTTGGAAAGACCACCAAACGCGTGTACAGTCACGAGCACAGCAATCCCGAATTGAAGGAGCAGGTATATAAAGCTACTTATGATAAGGTTTATCAGATAGCGAAGTCTGGTTCTTCGAAGCAGGAGCGCTCTGAGAAGTTCTCTGAGATCCGTGATGAATTTATTATTTCACTTGGTGAGGAGATCGACGACATCACCAAAAGCCTGGCGAAAAAGTACTTCCATGACGTGCAGTATGACGCAGTTCGGAATCTGGTACTGGATGAAGGAATTCGTCTGGACGGACGCGATTCACGCACCGTTCGCCCGATCTGGAGCGAAGTGGGATATTTGCCTGCCGCACACGGTTCAGCGGTATTCACCCGTGGTGAAACGCAGTCGTTGACCACCGTTACGCTCGGAGCTAAAATGGATGAGCAGTTGATCGACGGTGCATTCATTAATGGCTACAACAAATTTTTACTGCACTATAATTTCCCTGGATTTTCTACCGGAGAGGTTCGCCCTAACCGCGGTCCCGGTCGTCGTGAGATAGGCCATGGTAACCTGGCTATGCGTTCCCTGAAGAAAGTGCTTCCGGGTGATGATGCGAATCCTTATACTATCCGTATCGTTTCAGACATTCTGGAATCAAACGGATCATCTTCGATGGCCACCGTTTGTGCCGGTACTCTGGCGCTGATGGATGCAGGTGTTAAATTAAAGGCTCCTGTTTCGGGTATCGCCATGGGATTGATCACCGACGAGAAAACAGGTAAATTCGCCGTGCTTTCTGATATCCTTGGCGATGAGGATCACTTGGGTGATATGGACTTTAAAGTAACAGGTACTGAGAAAGGTATTGTTGCGTGCCAGATGGACCTGAAGATCCATGGTTTAAAGTGGGAAGTGCTTACGAATGCCTTAAAACAGGCTAACGAAGGCCGTCTTCATATCTTAAATGAAATGAAGAAAACCATCTCTGAACCTCGCGAAGATTATAAACCGCACGCTCCGCGTATCGTAACATTGAAGATCGATAAAGAGTTCATTGGTGCTGTTATCGGTCCGGGTGGAAAGATCATTCAGGAAATGCAGCGTGAAACCGGTGCTACGATCGCTATTGAAGAAAAAGACAATCAGGGTATCGTTGAAATCTTTGCCGATAACAAAGAATCGATTGACAAAGCAGTAGCCCGTATAAAAGGAATCGCTTCTAAGCCTGAAGTTGGTGAAATTTATGAAGGTAAAGTCAAGACCATCATGCCGTTCGGCGCATTCGTCGAGATCATGCCTGGTAAAGACGGCTTGCTGCACATTTCAGAGATCGACTGGAAGCGCTACGAAACCATGGAAGGTATCTTCCAGGTAGGCGATGAAGTAAGAGTTAAACTTCTGGACGTCGACAAACAAGGCAAACTGAAACTTTCGCGTAAGGCATTAC
>DASWXL010000043.1:0-2687 GCA_036405495.1 Sphingobacteriaceae bacterium
GATCTCATTATTGTTGCGCAGCACCTTCACGTATCTCATAACTTACAAACTCCTTAACCTAATTTTGATAATCCCGCTGCTCGAAAAGTGAAAATACGTTTCCCGAGGGATCGGTAAACTGAACCGACAACCCTACTGATAAATATTCCGGCTTGTTTATAAACTCGATTCCCCGGCTCTTCAGCTTGTAATAATCGCGCAGACAATCGTCTGTATTCAGAACGATACGGTCGCGCGGGCCCGGAGGCATTTCCTCAGCCATTTCAATCTCTTCCAGTACCAACACAGGGCCGTCGTCGCTAATCTTTAATGCAGCACAATTCCGGTCACGGATCGTTACCGAACTGGTTAGCTGAAAGCCTAGTTTATCTGTAAAAAACTCTATGGATGCCTGCCGGTCCAGAACCGGAAGCATCAGATACCTGATCTCTAAACCCATCATCCCCCTAGGTTTGTGTGTATGCGCCTTTAAACGGAGGCGAAATTAACGTCGGCCCGCTACAGAATTAACAGTGTAATGTTAAATGTTTGTTACTCGCCGAAAAGTTACATTCGCATATTTTACGCTATAAGCGGGCAAATTTCCTGATAAAGGCAAGTCGCGTATCAGCTGTATATGCTCACCTGCCAAAAGGCTTCGCCTGAAATCGTATGCAGCGGTTCCTCCTCATAACTGTATAACTGTTAAACTGCATTTCCCGCAATCTATTATATCCAAGGATCGAAATTAAATCGCTCCTTTAAGTATTTGATCCAAAACATCGTCCAGAGGCTGATCCGAGTCGATCAGAATGCCTGTAACACCTGCCTTCTCGCCGGCAAGCACGTCGCGCTCGCGGTCTCCTATAAAAAAAGACTTTGAGGGGTCGATCTGAAAACGGGCGATTGCTTTTTCGAGCATCATCGATCCCGGTTTACGGCAAAGGCACTTACCGTTGTACTCCGGATGATGGTTACAGTAATATATCTCAGAAAGAATAATCCCATTCTCAGCGTAACGTTCCCGTAAGTGCTTATGCATATTATCGAGGGCAGCCTCATTGTACCACCCTTTGGCCAGTCCACCCTGATTGGTGATCACAATTAGCAAAAAGCCTTTCTCCTGAAGCTTTCTCAATGCCGTATAATTGTGTTCCAAAACACAAAAGTCTTCCAGGCGGCAAACATAATCTCCCAGCTCGCGGTTCAAAACGCCATCCCGGTCTAAAAAAACGGCTTTATTCATCGCTGCAAAGCTATGAAGATTTTTATTACCGCTAAAAAATTTAACTTTAGCTATCACAAAAATCTAAACCTTATGGCAGAGATCATACCAGAAAAAGAATTTAAACCTTATGTCCCCGCAAGCGGCAAGGTGGCCGAGTTTACCGTAAAATCGGTCCTTCTTGGCGCTGCCTTCGGAATAATTTTTGGCGCGGCCACGGTATACCTGGCCCTAAAAGCCGGGTTAACGGTTTCTGCTTCCATTCCGATCGCCGTGCTTGCTATTTCGCTGGGGCGGAAGTTCTTTAAGACAACGATCCTGGAAAATAACATCATTCAGACCACCGGTTCGGCAGGCGAATCCATTGCAGCCGGCGTCGTGTTTACCCTGCCTGGCTTCTTGTTCCTTTCTGCAGGCAGCCAGGGCGGAAGCTTCTTTTCCTACTGGCCCATTTTTATTCTGGCAGCGCTGGGAGGGATCCTGGGCACACTGATGATGATCCCTCTGAGAAGATCCCTAATCGTCGAGGAACATGCCGCCCTTCCCTATCCGGAAGGCACAGCCTGTGCGTCGGTGCTCATTGCCGGTGAACGGGGAGGTGATTTTGCAAAAACCGCATATCAGGGGTTAGGGTTCGCATTTTTATACGCCATCCTGCAAAAGATCATCAATGTTATCGCCGATACGCCAACGTGGGCAACAAAACAGACCAATCGCTTTTTCCCCTCTGCAACGGTAAACGGCGAAATAACACCCGAATACATGGGCGTTGGTTACATCATCGGACCGCGGATCGCAGGTGTACTGGTAGCAGGCGGTGTTTTGGCATGGCTGGGATTGATACCTCTGCTGGCAACGCTCGTGCCGGGCGAAACAACGGCGACCCAGCTGATAAAATTAGGGTACCTGAAGGATCTGGTTACTGCGGGCGGCCCTGGTGGCTGGGATCCGGCAACTAAAACATTTTCCGATACCGCCGATGCGATTTATCGTGCTTATGTCAGGCAGATCGGCGCAGGTGCCGTGGCGGCCGGGGGTTTTATTACACTGCTGAAGACCATCCCAACGATTATTTCATCTTTCAAATCCAGCCTGGCTTCGATAAAAAACACTTCGGGTGAAAAGCTTGCGGTTAAGCGTACGGAGAACGACCTGTCATTCAAGCTGGTTATCGTGGGAAGTATTGCATTGGTACTGTTGATGACCGTGTTGCCGCAAATCCCCGGGGATACTGTTCTCAATAAATTTATTATCGGCGTTCTGATCATCATTTTCGGCTTCTTTTTTGTCACCGTATCGAGCCGTATTGTGGGACTTATCGGCTCCAGTTCTAACCCTATTTCGGGAATGACCATCGCCACACTGATGGGAACCTGTCTGGTTTTCATTAGCGTGGGCTGGACCGGCCAGCTTTACGAACCGATGGCTTTGGTTGTGGGAAGTATGATCTGTATAGCCGCAGCAAATGCCGGCGCTACATCCC